>JBGSZD010000312.1:0-2532 GCA_041750575.1 Thiobacillus sp.
GCCGGGCCTGCGTCTGGCCGGTAGCGGCCGCGGCCTGGACATCTCGGGCTGGATGGCGCTGCTGCCCGTCGGCAAGGGCGACGAGGCGGGTTTGCCCTTGTCGTCCATCGATCTGAATTTCGACGCCTTCGACCTGATGGGGCGACGCTTCCAGGATGTACGCCTGCAAGGGCGCTCGCGCAATGGCTTGCTGCGCACCCAGGTGAGCGGCCGCGAGTTGAACGGCGTGCTGACGTATCGCCCGGCAGGTGAGCAGGAAGCGCGCGTATCGGCGCAATTCAGTCAGCTGACCATTCCGGAAGTGGCGCCGGGTGTCGGTGCGGTGGACGACATGAAAATGCAGACCACCGACTTTCCGGTGCTGGACATGACAGTGGAGGATTTTCGTTTGCAGTCGCGCGCAATGGGGCGGCTGGAAGCGGTGGCGCACGGCTCGCCGCAGGGGCTGGTGATCGACAACCTGCAACTGACCCATCCCGATAGCGTGTTCCGCATGAGCGGTCTGTGGCGCGACACCGGGCAGGGCGAGACCCGCGCGGACATGAATCTGGCGGTGCTGGACGCGGGCAAGTTCCTGGCCCGCTTCGGTTATGCCGATGCGCTCAAGCGCGGCAGCGCCGACATCAAGGGCAACGCAACCTGGGAAGGCTCGCCCGCCGATTTTGCATTTACGACCCTGGCCGGCCAGATCGATTTCAAGGCCAAAGGCGGCCAGTTTCTCAAGGTCGATCCGGGCGTTGGCAAACTGCTTGGCGTGCTGAGCCTGCAGTCGCTGCCGCGCCGGTTGAACTTCGATTTCCGTGATATCTTCAATGAGGGCTATGCCTTCGACGATATCGGCGCCACCTTGCGCATCGCGCGCGGTGTGGTCTACAGCGACGATTTCAAGATGCGCGGGCCGGCCGCCAAGGTCAACATGTCGGGGCTGGCCGACCTCAATCGGGAAAGCGTGCAACTGCGGGTGAAAGTGATTCCGAAGTTGTCCGAAGGCGTGGCCGTGGCCGGCGCCCTGTTGGGCGGACCGATTGCCGGTGTGGGCGCGCTGGCCGCGCAAAAGCTGTTGCGCGATCCGTTCGAGGAGGCCATCAGCCAGGAGTACATGGTGACTGGCGCGTGGCTGGCGCCCGATGTGAAACGTTTACCCAAAACCAAGGCCAAACCAGAAACCCGGGCGTCCGAACCCTGAACGTGGAACCTTCTTTATGATGACGAAAAAAATCACCAAAACCAGCGTGGCGCGTTCCAAAGGCGCGCAGGTCAAAAAACCGGCGCTGCAGGCGGGCGCGGTTCGCGTGGCGGCGATCCAGATGGCGTCCGGCTCCAACGTGTCGGCCAACCTGGCCGAAGCCGAACAGCTCATCGAACTGGCGGTCGATTCGGGCGCGCGCCTGATCGCGCTGCCGGAATTTTTCTGCATCATGGCCTTGAAAGATGCCGATGTGGTGAAGGCGCGCGAGGCCGAAGGCCACGGCCCGATCCAGTCCTTCCTGTCGCGCATGGCGAAGAAACACAAGATCTGGCTGATCGGCGGCTCGGTACCGCTGGAGGCCAGCGTGGCGAACAAGGTGCGCAACAGCTGCCTGGTGTACGACGACCGCGGCAAGCAGGTGGCGCGCTACGACAAGATCCATCTGTTCGGCCTCGATCTCGGCAACGAGCGTTACCAGGAAGCCAAGCTGATCGAGCCGGGCGACCAGGTTGTCGTCATCAACAGCCCGTTCGGCCGCATCGGCCTGTCGATCTGCTACGACCTGCGCTTTCCCGAACTGTATCGCGCCATGCCCGACGTCGACATCATCGTGGTGCCGTCGGCGTTCACCGCCACCACCGGACGCGCCCATTTCGAAACTCTGATCCGCGCGCGCGCGATCGAAAATCTGGCGTATGTGATCGCCCCCGCACAGGGCGGCTATCACCTGTCCGGCCGCGAAACCCACGGCGACAGCATGATCGTCGATCCCTGGGGCGTGGTGCTCGACCGCCTGCCGCGCGGTTCCGGCGTCGTCGTCGCCAACATCAATCCGGCCTACCAGGCCAGCCTGCGCAAGAGCCTGCCCGCGCTCAAGCACCGCTTCATCGCCTCGCCCCATATCGACATCGTCGAGGTCGAGCGGCGTGTGGTGGCCAAGCGCGAGACCCCGGCCAAGTAATTGCACCCACTCTTCAGACCGTGCCATGAATCCCACCGACGCTTTCGTCTCTATTCAAACCGCCGAGCAACTGTTCCGTTCCGCCGAAGCCACGCTGCTGACGCCGAACGGACTCGACGCCGACAAGCTTGCGCCGGTGTTCTCGCGCCTGATGTCGCACGATGTCGATTACGCCGATCTGTATTTTCAGTACTCGCGTTCCGAGGGCTGGAGCCTCGAAGAAGGCCAGGTCAAATCCGGCAGCTTCAACATCGATCAGGGCGTCGGCGTGCGCGCGATCTCGGGCGAGAAGACCGCGTTCGCGTATTCCGACGATATCAGCCTCGACGCGTTGGGCGCCGCGGCCGACGCCACCCGCGCCATCGCCCGCGCCGGGCAGCAG
>JBGSZD010000313.1:0-7555 GCA_041750575.1 Thiobacillus sp.
ACAGGACGGTGAAACGCTCCCGCGCCAATGATAGTAGGCACCTCGCCTGTGAAAGTAGGTCATCGTCAGACTCCTTATACCGTACCGACAGGTACTCCAAACCCCCTCCCGCAAAGAGGGGGTTTTTTATTGGCGAATGAGTAAAGGCGAAAAATAATTTCCTTAAAAAACAACCAGGTGACGTCTCTCTACAACTAAAGTTGTATAGCCGAATCTGCTCGGTGCCCGTAAGTTTGCGGCGTGGCTAATTGGGCCACGTTCATTTACTCAAACCGAGGAGAAATCATGAAAAACTTGATTGGTATCGTTCTGGCGGGTTTCCTGGCATTTCCAGCTTTTGCTGCGGTGAATCTGAACACGGCCACGCAATCCGAACTGGAATCGGTGAAAGGATTGGGGCCGGCCAAAGCGAAAGCCATCATCATGCATCGTGAGAAGAATGGAAATTTCAAGCGTCTCGAGGATCTGAACGATGTGAAAGGCTTTGGCAAAGCCAGCATCGAGAAGTTGAAGGATGAGTTGACCGTTGGTACCGAGGCAGGCAAAAAGCAATAAGCCAGTCACCACTTATGTAGTGTGATTGGTGCACGGTGTTTCGCCTCAAATTGCGCAACACCGTGCTTTCAAGACAAAGATCACGCGCGGTTTGATGGTGTGCCCCGGTATAATCCGGGTTTTTCCGCATCGCCAAATTACATGTCCATCCTTGCCGTCATACTGATCGCAACGGCCGCTGGCAGTGCGCTCAGTTTGCTGCTGGCTGCGTTATTGGCTTTTTCCGCGCGTCCAAGTTGGGTGCCTGTGCTGGTGAGCTATGCGATTGGCGCGCTACTCGGCGCAGCGCTGCTTGAAGTGTTGCCGGAAGCTGTTGAAATGGGCGGCGATGTCGAGACGGTCGCAAAGGCACTGCTTGGCGGCATCTTGCTTTTCTTTCTACTGGAAAAACTGGTGTTGTGGCGACACTGCCACGATGAAGTGTGTGAGGCCCACGGGAGCCATGGCCACGTGCACGATCACGGCCGCTCGGGCTTGATGATCACAGTAGGGGACACATTCCACAATTTTGTCGATGGCGTGATCATCGCAGGCGCGTTTCTGGCGGATTACCGACTTGGTGTCGTTACGACACTCGCGATCATTGCGCACGAAATTCCGCAGGAAATCGGCGATTTCATGATCCTGCTGCATTCTGGTTATACCCGCACGCAAGCATTGCTCCTGAACTTTCTGACGGGGGTGGCCACTCTGATCGGTGCGCTGGTCGGGTATTACGCACTGACTGCACTGGAGGGCTGGACGCCAGTGCTATTAGGCATGGCGGGGGCGAGTATGTTGTACGTGGCCTTGTCGGACTTGATTCCAGGCTTGCACAAGCGCGCAGAAATCGGCGCCACCCTGCAGCAACTTGTGTTAATCGGGCTTGGTATCGGTACGGTCGCGCTCGTCGGCCACTTCATTGGGCATGACCACTGAGCGATGTTTGCGCCCGCCAAATGCGTAAACGAACAACGCCAGCGGCAAAATACCCATAAACAGCAGGATCGCAATGGCCTTGCCCACGCTACTCGCAGTGATGGCCATCATCAGGATCACATAGGCCCAGCCGATCGCTACGATATACATCTCTTGCCCCTTTTGAATTGAATCGTATGGTAACCAAAGTCAAATCCGTCCGCCCGCCGACAGTTGGATTCGTCTCGCTCGGTTGCCCCAAAGCCACCGTCGATTCGGAGCGCATTCTCACGCAGCTTCGCGCGGAAGGTTACGGCATCGTCGGCAGCTACGAGGATGCGGACGTGGTGGTGGTGAACACTTGCGGCTTCATCGACGCGGCAGTGCAGGAATCGCTGGAGGCGATCGGTGAGGCGCTGGCGGAGAACGGCAAGGTGATTGTCACCGGCTGCCTCGGTGCCAAAGGCGATGTGATCCGCGAAGCGCACCCCAAGGTGCTGGCAGTGTCCGGGCCGCATGCGCTCGACGAGGTGATGGCGGCGGTGCATGCCGCGCTGCCCAAGCCGCATGACCCGTTCGAGGATCTGATCCCGCCCGGCGGCATCAAGCTGACGCCCCGCCACTACGCTTACCTGAAAATATCCGAAGGCTGCAATCACCGTTGCACCTTCTGCATCATTCCATCGATGCGCGGCGACCTGGTCAGTCGTCCGATCGGAGAGGTGATGCGCGAAGCGGAAGCCCTGGTCGGCGCTGGCGTGCAGGAGCTGCTGGTGGTATCGCAGGACACCAGCGCCTATGGAGTCGATGTGAAATACCGTCCCGGTTTCTGGAATGGTCGTCCGCTGAAAACCCGAATGACCGAACTGGCAGGCGCGCTCGGCAGCCTGGGGGCTTGGGTGCGGCTGCATTATGTCTACCCGTATCCCAACGTGGATGACGTGATTCCGCTGATGGCCGACGGCACGATCCTGCCTTACCTCGATATCCCGTTTCAGCATGCCAGCCCGCGCATTCTGAAATTGATGAAGCGCCCCGGTGCGGTCGAGAAAACACTCGACCGTATCCACGCTTGGCGCGCTGCCGTGCCCGATCTCACGTTACGCTCGACTTTCATCGTCGGCTTTCCCGGCGAGACGGATGCCGAATTTGAGGAATTGCTGGCTTTCCTCAAGGAAGCCCAGCTCGACCGTGTCGGCTGCTTCAAGTATTCCCCGGTCGAAGGTGCGGCGGCCAACGCGTTGCCCGATGCGGTGCCGGAAGACCTGAAGGATGAGCGGCTGGAACGCTTCATGGAAGTCCAGGCTGAAATTTCCGCAGCCAAGCTCGATGCCAAGATCGGACGTGAAATCGAAGTCATCGTCGACGAGCAGGACGAAGTGGGCACACTCGCGCGCAGTCATGCCGATGCCCCGGAAATCGATGGCGTGGTGTATCTCGAAGGCATCTTCGATCTGGCGCCGGGAACGCGCCTCAAGGTACGTGTCGAGGATGCGGACGAGCACGATCTGTGGGCGACGCCTGTCTGATGCTGTCCCAGAAAGGGGCGGGCCAAGGTCACATGCACTTTCAGGGTGCGTTCTAATAGAGCCAGATTACAAGAGCCCGCGTCATTAAAGGCATTGCGGGCTATTTGCGACTGGCATATCTCCTGCTTACTCATTCATCAAGTCTTCATTTTCTTGCGCCAGACTGACGTCAAATCACAAGGAGAGACCATGAAAGCAGGTTTACTGGTGGCAAACGCGATCATTTTGGCGAGCATCCTGCCGATGACAAACGCACAGGCGTCTCCATCCGACGAAGCGCTATGCAAAGGCAGCTATCCGGTGATGCTGATGACCGCGCAGGAATGTGGCATGTATGCCCGGCACTTTCATACCTTGCAGTCGCAGGGCCAGGTTAACGCTTTGGAAGAACTGCAACGGCAGCATGCTGAACAGTTGGTTGAACGTGCCGCCGTCTGTCCATGCATGATGGGACAGAAGCCGGAAGTCCCGCAGGCTCCGCAGCGATTGGTGATGCTCGAATCGGACTGTTGAAGCCGCCTGTTATTGCAGTCGTTCAGGCCAGCATCGACGCGAGGCCGCGCGAGCGGCGCCAGATTCTCCAGGCGTCAGCGCGTTGCAGTCGCAGCGTTTTGCCGTTGACTGGGTCGAGCAGTTGCAGGCCTTGCGGGCCAATAGCGCGCAAAGCGCCGAGCAGGGGGCCGAACCAGTTTGCTTCGAGCGTGCGGATGGCTTCACGCCAACCGTAGGCATCACCGTTCTGGCCCGCCACAATCAAATCATCCAGCAGGATCACACCACCCGTTTCGAGCAGGGACTTGTTCAGCATTGAGGGAAGCGGCCATACCTGCGCGTGGCAGAACCTCCCCAGCGCGTGTGTCTCATCGTCACGCGCATACAGCGGCACACGGGTTGTTGGGACGGCTGGTTTGTCGCCGCCGCCCCACAGCCATAGCGCATTCACCGGCAATGCCCCGCGTGCCTCGCGTGCCTGATTGACCGGGTGCTCATGCAGCAGCATCTGCAGCTCATTCAACCGGGCCCGATACGGCCCGGCATCCGCGCCTTGTGGCAGCAAGGGATCGATGGCGCGTCCGGTGGCAACGGAAAGCGGGGTCGTGACCAACTGCGGCGGTTGGGGGGTGTGGATATACCAGCGTTTGGGATGCAACGGGAGCGGTTGTAGGGCATAGCCAAAATGCTCGCCTATTGTGGTGACCAGGGCATCGGCTTCCTGCCGGGACACCTCCAATGCACTATTGTCCGTCAGCACGATGCGATCTCGCATTACCCGCAGATGCACAGGGTCGGCGCGCAGCCAGTATGCGTCCCCCGCCGACCCGCCATCCGCTTCCAGGGTAATCGGAGCGAGCGGCCAGTCCTGTTGGCGCTGGATGCCCAGCACCTCGCATAGCGCGGCTTCCACGCCATCGGCCGGACAGGATTGCAGCGTGCCTCGTGCCACCAGGGTTTCCAGCGCAGGCAGGCGCAGACCCTGAATGGCAGCCTCCTGCAAGCGCCTGGGAGGGAAAAGGTGGGGGATGAGGAACAGCATGCGCCGAGTGTACAAGCCGGTACATTAAAATGGCGAGCCATGCGCCAGCTATTCCATGAAATCACGGTCCTCACCCGTGGCAAGGGCTTGTATGCCTTTACGCTGCAGGTGCGTAGATGGGTGCAGGCAAGCAGCATCCGGCAGGGGCTGTTGACGCTTTACATCCGCCACACGTCGGCGAGTCTGCTGATCCAGGAAAACTACGATCCGACTGTGCAGACCGATCTGGAGCGTTTTCTGTCGCGGCTGGTGCCAGAGGGCGATCCGATTTATGAACATACGATGGAAGGTGCGGACGACATGCCCGCGCATGTGCGTGCGGCGCTGACGCAGACCCATCTGGCGATCCCGGTTGCCGAGGGCCAACCCATGCTCGGCACCTGGCAGGGCATTTACGTCTTCGAGCACCGCCGCGCCGCGCAGATCCGCAGCGTGGTACTGCATCTGCTGGGCGAGTAAGGGGCTGTGGCATACTCCCGGCATTCCTTTCGCGAGTTCCGTTTTGCTTCCCTTTGAGCTTCTGATCGGCCTGCGTTACACCCACGCCAAGCGCCGCAACCATTTCATCTCCTTCATTTCCATCGTCTCCATGGCGGGGATCGCGCTCGGCGTGATGGCGCTGATCGTGGTGCTTTCCGTGATGAACGGCTTCCAGGAAGAGTTGCGCACGCGCATTCTCGGTGTAGCGGCGCATCTGGAAATCAGCGGTCCGGCGGATCGCCTGTCCGATTGGCGCGGCGTGCTGGCGCAGGCAAAGCAGAACAGGGAGGTGATGTCCGGCGCGCCTTATGTCAACGCGCAGGGCATGCTGGCCAACGGCGACATGGTGCGCGGCGCGATCATTCGCGGCGTGCTGCCCAAACTGGAAAACCAGGTGGCCGATTTTGCGCAGCACATGAAAGTGGGAAAACTCGCCGACCTCAAACCCGGCGAATTCTGCATCATCCTCGGTGGCGAGCTTGCCCGCGTACTTAACGTGGTTCCCGGCGACAAGGTAGTGCTGCTCACGCCTCAGGGCAACATCACCCCGGCTGGCGTAATGCCGCGCGTCAAGCAGTTCACCGTCACCGGTATCTTCGAAGTGGGTATGTTCGAATACGATTCAGGCCTCGCGTTGATTCATTTGCAGGACGCGCAAAAACTGTTGCGACTGGGCGAGGATGTGTCGGGCGTGCGGCTGAAGCTCGATGAGCTGTTCCGTGCGCCGTTCGTGACGCGCGAGCTGTCGCAAAGTCTGTCCGGCAACTACTACCTGACCGACTGGACGCAAAGCCATGCCAATTTCTTTCGTGCGGTGGCAATCGAGAAACGCATGATGTTTTTGATTTTGCTGCTGATCGTCGCCGTGGCGGCATTCAACATCGTTTCCACTCTGGTGATGGCGGTGACCGACAAACAGTCCGACATCGCCATCCTGCGCACGCTGGGGGCCAAGCCTGCGTCGATCATGCGCATCTTCATCGTGCAGGGTGCGTTCATCGGCGTGTTCGGCACGGTGCTCGGTGTGGCAAGCGGGGTACTGCTGGCGCTCAATCTCGAAACGGTCGTGCCCGTCATCGAGCGCATGGCTGGCATGGACCTGTTCCCGGCCGACGTGTATTACATCAACGAACTGCCATCCAAGCTGGTGTGGGGCGACGTCGCCACCATCGGCGGGGTTTCGCTGCTCATCAGCCTGGTCGCGACGCTATATCCAAGCTGGCGTGCCTCGCGCATCAATCCGGCGGAGGCGCTGCGCTATGAGTGACATCGTGCTGCGCTGCGCTGGATTGGGTAAGACCTTTCGCCAGGGAAAGGTCGACGTGCCGGTTCTGGGCAGCGTCGATCTGGAAGTTCGCGCAGGCGAATCGCTTGCCATCGTCGGCGTCTCCGGTTCCGGGAAAAGCACGCTGCTGCATCTGCTGGGCGGGCTCGATACACCGACGCGCGGCCAGGTCGAACTGCTCGGACAGAATCCCTTCGCTCTATCCGAAGCAGCGCGCTGCACGTTGCGCAATACCGCGCTGGGCTTTGTCTATCAGTTTCACCACCTGCTGCCGGAGTTTTCCGCGCTGGAGAATGCGGCCATGCCGCTGACCATCCGCCGCCTGCCACGCGAACAGGCGATGGCGCGCGCGGCCGAGGTGCTGAGTGAAGTAGGCATGGGACATCGGCTCGACCATCGTCCTGGCGAGCTTTCTGGCGGCGAGCGCCAGCGCGTCGCCATTGCCCGTGCGCTGGTTACGCGGCCTGCGTGCATTCTCGCCGACGAGCCGACCGGCAATCTCGATCGCCACACCGCCAATGCGGTGTTCGATCTGATGCGCGAACTCAATCGGAAACATGCCACCAGCCTGATCATCGTGACTCACGACACCGAACTTGCCGCGCGCATGGACCGGCAAATGCGTCTGGTGGATGGGGCACTGCAACCGACATAAACGCACGGCGCGATGCGGCTTTATCTCCTTGCTTTCTGCATCGGCATATGGGTGTTGCAACAGCAGGCAGTTTTGCCGCCGGCACGCTGGCTGTGGTTGCTGCCGCTGCTGTCTGCGGCCTTGTGGCTGCCACGAGATTCCCGACCTGTTCCTGAAACTGCGCGCCGTCTGATGCTGGCGCTGCTATGTGCCGCACTCGGTTTTTCCTGGGCAGCGTGGCGTGCCGATCTGCGGTTGGCGGATCGCCTGCCCGATCACTGGCAGGGAGTGGATATCACCGTGATCGGCGTGGTGAGCGATTTGCCGCAGGCCGATGCGCGCGGCGAACGCTTCATTCTGGAAGTCGAGCGGGTCGTTACGACCAATGCCCCCGGCTTGCAACGCATCCAGCTCGCACGTTACTGGCCGCGCGAAGCAGCGGGCAATCCAACCGTAGCTGCAGGAGAGCGCTGGCAGTTCACCGTGCGGCTGAAAATGCCCTATGGTACGCACAATCCGCACGGTTTCGATCTCGAAGCCTGGATGCTGGAGCGCGGCATCGCCGCTTCGGGATATGTGCGCGAACAGCCGCCCCCGCAGCGGCTGAGTGCGCGTGCCGCCACTCCCGTCGCCTGGATCGC
>JBGSZD010000314.1:0-3677 GCA_041750575.1 Thiobacillus sp.
ACAGGACGGTGAAACGCTCCCGCGCCAATGATAGTAGGCACCTCGCCTGTGAAAGTAGGTCATCGTCAGACTCCTTATACCGTACCGACAGGTACTCCAAACCCCCTCCCGCAAAGAGGGGGTTTTTTATTGGCGAATGAGCGTGGTGAAAGCAAGCGTTCAACCCGAGTCGGGATATGGCCGCCTGCCATGTAAAATTCAGTCGGTGAATACCCGGCCCCACAAAATGCTCCTTCCGATTTTGCGTCGATTGTCCGATGGCGCATTTCACTCGGGGCAGGCCCTGGCGTTTGAGTTTCAGCTTTCGCGCGCCAGCGTCTTCAACGTGTTGAACCAGGCTGAAGCGCTGGGCCTGACACTCCACGCCGTGCGCGGACGGGGGTATCGGACGCCTGAGCCAGTTGAATGGCTGGATGAGTTGGCCATCATCCAGCATCTCAAAACGGCGTCAAAAGCATACAATCTAAGTGTTCTGGACAGCGTAGACTCGACCAATACGGCCTTGATGGCGGCGGCCTTGGATGGCGCCCCGGATGGTACGGTCTTGTGCACGGAACACCAGCAAGCCGGCAAGGGCCGGCGTGGCCGCACGTGGCATGCGGTGCTGGGCGGGAGTCTCACGTTCTCGGTATTGTGGCGATTCGATCATGGTCTGCAATCCATGTCCGGCTTGAGTCTGGCCGCGGGCCTGGCTGTTGCGCGTGCAATCAACCGCCATAGCCGACACCCGGCACGCTTGAAATGGCCGAATGATGTGCTGGTGGATTATCGCAAGCTGGCCGGCATTCTGGTTGAAGTACAGGGCGATATGCACGGCTCGGCTTTTGCGGTGGTGGGCATTGGTTTGAACGTCTGTTTGAACGCAACCCAGCGCGACACAATCGATCAAGCCGTGATCGATCTGGCTGAAATGGGCGTGACGGTCGGACGCAATCAACTGCTGGCAGACTGTTTACAGGAATTGCACGCAGTGTTGACAACCTTCCGCGAACACGGATTCTCCGCTCTGCGCGCGGACTGGATGGCACTGGATGCCTTTGCCGGCAAGGAGGTGGCCTTGCTATTGCCTGACACCCAAGGCGTGCATGGCGTGGCCGTTGGGGTGGACGAGACCGGCGCCTTTTTGTTGCGCGATCGCCATGCCATGTTGAATACCTACAGCGGCGGCGAAATCAGCTTGCGTCTGGGTGGCCGTCGATGAATACGGGGCGTTTGCTGCTCGATGCGGGCAATACGCGCCTGAAGTGGGCCGTGGTGGAGAACGGCGTGTGGCGAGCGCATGGCAGCGCGGATTACGCCGATTTGTCCGCGCTGTCGCAGATGCTGACGGCAACAACCGAATGCTACATTGCCAGCGTGACGCGTTCGCAGCACGAAAGCCAGATCAACACATTGCTGGCGCCATTCGCCATTACCCCCAAGTGGCTGAGGGCAGCCGCGCGATTCTCGGACGTGAGGAATACTTACAGGAACCCGCAACAATTGGGCGTGGATCGCTGGATGGGATTGATCGCTGCGCGTCAACGTACCCAGGCGCCGGCACTGGTGGTGTCGGCCGGGACGGCGATGACGGTGGATGCCCTGTCAGCCGATGGAGAATTTCTGGGAGGGCTGATCGTGCCTGGATTGGCCATGATGCAGCAGGCGCTGCAACAGGGTACGGCACAGGTTTCCGAGGTGGCCGGCATATGGCAGGCGTTTCCACGCAACACAGCCGACGCAGTGCAGAGCGGAGTGGTAGCGGCATTGTGTGGCGCCATCCGGTTACAACAGGCTAGGCTGGCAACGCTTGCCGGATGCGAGCCGGATTGTATTCTGACCGGTGGCGACGCGGAAAAACTGTTGCCGCATTTGGGGATGCCGGCGGAGTATGTGCCAGCCCTGGTGCTGGAAGGGATCGACTGCGTGGCCAGGAAGGATGAAGCGGGATGAAATGGATTGCATGGGCCTTGCTGGTGGCCAATTTGGCCGTAGCTGGATACTTTGTCGTTGGAGAGCGTTGGCCGCAGGCCGAGTCTGACCAGACTATCCCGATGAACGTCGACCGCCTCAGTTTGCGCAGTCAGAGTGGGCCATCGCAAAAGGAGATGTCACCCAGTGTTGCAGTGGCGGAGACGGAAGCGCTGTGCGTCGAATGGCGCGGTTTGGGCCAGGATGAGTTTGTCCAGGTACGCGATCAACTCAAGAACCTAGTGGCGAGCGAGCGGGTGATGTCGTTCACCGAAGTGCCGCTGAACACCCGACATTGGGTGATTTTCCCCCCGCTGCCTAGCCCGGCGTCGGCAGATGCCAAGTTGAGCGAATTGGCGGCGGCAGGTGTGCAGGACGCCTTCGTGGTCAAGGATGCTGGTTGGCGCAATGCTATTTCGCTTGGCCTGTATGCCAACGATGAGGCAGCACGGCGTCGCATCGCCGAGGTGGAAGAAAAGGGGGTGCTGGGTACACAGGTCGTGTTGCAGCCGAAACAGGGCACGGAGTTCAATTTCGTGATTCGGAGCAAAGATCCGGATGCACTGAAAAGGCTGAGCGATATCAAGCAAGCTTATCCGAACAGCCGGCAGTCGCGCGTGGCCTGCCCGTCGTGAGCCGGTTCAGCGCAACAGATAGTTGAGCGCAATGCCGCCGAACACCGCCGCGCCGAACCAGGTGTTGTGCAGGAAGGCGCGGAAACATTGCTGCGGATCGCGATGCCGGATCAGTTTTAGGTGATACAGCGCGATCGCCGCCGCCACCGCCAGCCCGCCGTAGAACGCCACGCCCATCCCGCGTTGAAACCCGACCCAGCCAAGCAGCCCCAGCGTCGCGGCGTAGCACGCGGCAATCGCCGCAATGTCGTAGCGGCCGAAGGTGATTGCCGAGGTTTTGATGCCGATCTTGAGATCGTCTTCGCGATCGACCATCGCGTATTCGGTATCGTAAGCCACCGCCCAGAACACGTTGGCCGCCAGCAGCAGCCAGGCTTCCAGCGGCACCTCACCCCATAGCGCGGCATAGCTCATCGGAATGCCGAAGCCGAATGCGATGCCGAGATAGGCCTGCGGAATTGCAAAAAAACGCTTGGTGAACGGATAGCTCGCCGCGAGAAACAGCGCGACCACCGACAGTTTCAGCACCAGCGTGTTGAGCGGCAGGATCAGCAGAAACGCCAGCAGCGACAAGCCCGCTGCCAGCAGCAGCGCCTCCTTCGACGACACCTTGCCGGCAGCCAGCGGACGCTCGCGGGTGCGCGCCACATGCGGATCGAAATCGCGGTCGGCGTAATCGTTGATCACGCAGCCGGCCGAGCGCATCAACACCACGCCCATGGCGAAAATCCATAAAATCAGCCAGTCCGGCCTGCCGTGACTGGCCAGCCACTGCGCCCACAGCGTGGGCCACAGCAGCAGCAGAATGCCGATCGGCTTGTCGAGCCGCATCAGTCTTTCGTAATGGGACAGGCGTTCGGTCAGCGTCATAGCGATTCGATACCAGGCAGGAACACTTCGGTCACCAGCAGCGGTTGGCCCTGGAGGCAAAACACCGAGCGTCGCGCCCACAAAACCTGCGATGTGAGCGGTTGGCAGCGTGCAATGCGCCGAAGCAGGGGATGGCGCGGCGTCAGCTTGCGAAAGCTCAGGGGCTCGCGCCGGATGCGCGGATTGCTGAACAGCGCTTCGCCCAGCGGCCGGCTGCCCAGC
>JBGSZD010000315.1:0-3067 GCA_041750575.1 Thiobacillus sp.
CGCGCCAGCCGCGTGGCAGCGCTGCTGGCGCTCGCCGGCACCCACCCCACCGAAGCGTCGCGCCACTATGCGGTAACCGCCCTCACACGCGCACTGTTCATGGGCAAAATCACCCGCCTGGGCGCGCCGGCCGAAAGCGCGGCCGCCGCATTCGAGACCGGCCTGTTATCGATTGCGCCGCATGCGCTCTCGGTGCCAGTGGAAACCCTCATCCGCAGGTTAGGCCTGTCGGCCACCAGCGCGCGGGCCTTGAGCGCCCATCCCTCGCATGAAGGCGCTATGCTGCAGCTGGCACATGCCTGCGAAAACAACGACGCCGAGACCTTGGCCGCCTTTGCGCAAAGACTGGATATTCCGCTGCATCAGATATCCGTGTCCTATCTGGATGCCCTGATCGCGGCTTCGGCGCTCGACGCGGCCCTGCATTGACAGCGTAAAATGGCGGTTTTTTTCCTTTACGCCCTCCTATGCATCCCACCCTGGTTTTCGATATTGAAACCATTCCTGACCTCGCCGGGTTCGCCGCTGTCAACGGCATAGACGAGGCCAGCCTCCCGCAAGCCGAGTTGGCCGAAATGGCGC
Organism: Thiobacillus sp.; assembly: GCA_041750575.1. Lineage (GTDB taxonomy): Bacteria > Pseudomonadota > Gammaproteobacteria > Burkholderiales > Thiobacillaceae > Thiobacillus. The sequence continues at coordinate 583 of JBGSZD010000315.1, forward strand.
TGCTTGCCCGCCGCCAGAAAACCGGCAGCGACTTCATGCCGCATCACCTGCAGCGCGTCGTCGCGATTTCCTGCACGCTAAGAAGCGGCGACCAGCTCAAGGTCTGGTCGCTGGGCGAGCCGGACAGCAGCGAGGCCGAGCTGATCCAGCGCTTTTACGACGGCATCGAGCGTTACACGCCGCAACTCGTTTCCTGGAACGGCGGCGGCTTCGACCTGCCGGTACTGCACTACCGCGGCCTGATTCACGGTGTGGCAGCGGCGCGCTACTGGGATTGGGGCGACGACGACAAGGAATTCAAATGGAACAGCTATCTGGGCCGTTACCACACCCGCCACCTCGACCTGATGGACGTGCTCGCGATGTACCAGCCGCGCGCCAATGCCCCGCTCGACCAGATGGCCAAGCTGTGCGGCTTTCCCGGCAAACTGGGGATGGACGGCTCGAAGGTGCTGGAGGCCTGGCAGCAAGGCGAAATCGACGCCATCCGCAACTACTGCGAAACCGACGTGATGAATACCTGGCTGGTCTACCTGCGCTTCCAGAAAATGCGCGGCACGCTCAGCGAAACCGCTTACGACGCCGAGATCGAACTGGCACGCAGCACGGTCGCCAGCCACCCCGCCCCGCACTGGCAGGAATTCCTGGCGGCCTGGGCATGAATCCGGTTGTCGACATTCTCTCCCTCGATCACGAGGGCCACGGCGTCGCGCGCATCGACAGCAAGGTCACCTTCGTCGACGGCGCGCTGGCCGGCGAGCGCGCCGAAATCAGCATTTACCGCAAACACGCCAAATACAACTCGGCCAATGCCGTTGCCATCCTCAAGGCCAGCGCGCAGCGTACCGACCCGCGCTGCAAATACTTCGGTCGCTGCGGCGGCTGCTCGATGCAGCATCTGGAAGCCAGCGCGCAGGTCGCCGCCAAGCAGCGCGTGCTGGAAGAAAACCTCGCCCGCATCGGCAAGGTCGAATCCGACATCATCCTGCCCGCGCTGCACGGCCCGAGTTGGCGCTATCGCACCCGTGCGCGGCTCTCCGCGCGCTGGGTCGACAAGAAAGGCGGCGGGCTGGTCGGCTTCCGCGAGAAACGCTCCAGTTTCATCGCCGATATGTCCAGTTGCGAAGTGCTCACGGCCGATGTGTCTACTTTGATCCAGCCGCTGCGCGAACTGATCGGGCGGCTATCGAACGCCGACCGCATCCCGCAAATCGAAGTGGCCGTCGGCGAGCACGTCACCGTGCTGGTATTCCGCCTGCTCGAACCGTGGACCGAGGGCGACGCCGTCATCGTGCGGTCGTTTGCCGAACAACACCGCGTGCAAATCTGGGAACAAAGCAAAGGCCCCGACACCGTGCGTCCGTTCTGGCCGAACATCGCCCCCGAACTTAGCTACAGCCTACCCGAATTCGATCTGGTCATGCCGTTCAAACCAACCGAATTCACCCAGGTGAATACCGCCATCAACCGCGCCTTGGTCAGTCGCGCGATGCGCCTGCTGAGCCCGCAGCCGGGCGAACGCATCGCCGACCTGTTCTGCGGATTGGGCAATTTCACCCTGCCCATCGCCCGCAGTGGGGCCGAAGTGATCGGCATCGAGGGCAGTGCGGAACTGGTCGAGCGCGCGCGCGAAAACGCCCTGCGCAACCACCTGCCCAACGCCCGTTTCGCAGTCGACAACCTGTTCGAGATGACGCCGGAGAAATTCACCGCGCTGGGGCATTTCGACAAATTGCTGATCGATCCACCGCGTTCCGGCGCCATCGAAGTTGTCAAATCACTGCCGGAGGCCGATGGCCCACAGCGCATCGTCTACGTCTCGTGCGACCCCGCCACGCTAGCGCGCGATGCCGAGGTGCTCTGCCACGTCAAGGGCTACCGGCTCGAAGCGGCGGGCGTCGCCAATATGTTTCCGCACACTGCGCACGTTGAGTCGATTGCGCTGTTTTCCCGATAATCCATTAAAATCGCGCGCTTAACTCACTATATAAAACCATGGCACTCATCGTACAAAAATACGGCGGCACGTCGGTCGCCAACGTCGAACGCATCCGCGCCGTCGCGGAACGCGTCGCAAAATTCAAAATGCTCGGGCATCAGGTGGTGGTCGTGCTCTCGGCCATGTCGGGCGAGACCAACCGCCTGATCGGGCTGGCCAAGTCCATTCAGGCGCAACCCGACCCGCGCGAACTCGACATGATGGTCTCCACCGGCGAGCAGGTCACCATTGCGCTACTGGCGATGGCGCTGAAAGATCTGGGGCTGAAAGCCAAGAGCTACACCGGCGCGCAGGTGCGCATCCTGACTGACAACGCGTTCACCAAGGCCCGCATCCTCAGCATCGACGAAGCCAACATGCGGCGCGACCTCGATTCGGGCCACGTGGTCGTGGTCGCCGGTTTCCAGGGCGTCGACGAGCAAGGCAACATCACCACGCTGGGGCGCGGCGGGTCCGACACCACCGGCGTCGCCCTTGCAGCGGCGC
>JBGSZD010000316.1:0-1971 GCA_041750575.1 Thiobacillus sp.
AAGCGGCGCTAAGCCGTCGAACCGGCGAGGCGATCGGTTTGCGCAGCGTGCCGGGTGCACACGCGGCCTGGCTGGACATCCCCGTGGGTGGACACGCGTTGCGCGTCGGCTTTTTCCCCGACCGCTACGCCGTCAAACTTCCCTTGGCTGCGATTGCGGTGGTCGTGGTGGGAACGTTTCTCAGCCTGCTGACCGCCCTGTTGTTGGTGCGCCGCATCACCGTGCCGTTGGCTCGCGCGGCCAGCGCAGCCAGCCAGGTGGGCGCGGGCGAATTGCCCGAACCCTTGCCGGAAACCGGCCCGGCCGAACTCGCCGAACTGGCGCGCCGCTTCAACAAGATGGCGGCCGAGGTGCGCGACCTGCTGGACAACCGCACCACCTTGCTGGCCGGCATCTCGCACGATCTGCGCACGCCGATGACACGCCTGCAGCTCAATCTGGAAATGCTGCGCGATACGCCCACCCCGGCGCGTATCGACCGCGCCAACTCTAATGACGCGCGGATTGACCGCGCGGTGGCCGACCTGGCCGACATGAACAAGCTGATTACCGGCTATCTGGAGCTGGCGCGCACCACGCAGGCCGAGACCAAGGTGCGTTTCGACCTGGCGAGCTTGCTGGAGGAAGTCGCTGCCGATACCGGCCTGCCGTGGCCGGGTGCGGCGCCGTGCACTATCGAGGCCGGCCGCCTGGCGATGCGGCAAATCGTGGCCAACCTGATCCAGAATGCGCAGCGCTACGGCGGCGGCACGCCCGTCGAGCTGGTGCTGGAGTGCACGGACAAGCTGGTGCGGGTAATCGTGCGCGATACCGGCCCCGGCATTCCCGACGATCAGATGGAGAAAGTATTCAGGCTGTTTTACCGGCTGGAAGCCTCGCGCGCGCAGGCAACGGGCGGAACCGGGCTGGGGCTGGCGATCGTGCGCCAACTGGCTGAATCGAATGGCTTGAAGGTGGTGCTGACCAACCGCGCGGTGGGCGGCCTGGAGGCGGTGCTGGAAATCCAGCGCTAGATTTTATGCGCCATGTCGAGGCGTGCGCCGCGACACGCGAAGCTCGACGAACAGCAGCGTCAGGCTGAACATCGACATGCGGCCCGTGCTGCCGCTGAAAAACCCAAGAGGCGAGCCGGACAGGCCGATGCTCACGCTCGTGATCTTGCCGAATTGCATCAGGCAGTCGGTTGGCGAGCAAACAGCGAGAATTGCACGAACAGCAGCGACTGGCTGGTGAGGCTCATGCGCTCGGTCTGCCCGTGAAACCAGGCAAAGGGCGACTTGCTGAGTTCGAGCACGAATTGGTTGGGGCCGAATTGCAGTTTCATGTTGGTCTCCTGGGTGAGCTTGCTTGCCTGAATACTTGCAACGCCTGTGCCATCTGGAAAACAGGCGGTTCTGGGTTGGAAAACTCAAACAAAACAACAACTTGATTTTTGTTGTCTGGATAGGTGGCGCGCGGAGGCCGCGCGAGTTGACGGAAAATTGTCATTTCGTGACGAGGCGGCAACCCGTCGACACACCCGCTAGCCGGCGCGGGCAACAGGGTAGAATCCGGCTTTCGATTTGGGCGGGGCGTGTCCTGCGCGCCGCGTTGTCTGCATGATCATCCTCAAGAATCTCAGCCTGCGGCGTAGCGCCAAGGTCCTGCTCGACAACGCCTCGGTGTCGATCAACCCTGGCGAAATGGTGGGCCTCGTCGGCCGCAACGGCGCCGGCAAGTCCAGCCTGTTCGCGCTTTTGAACGGCACCCTGCACGAAGACAAGGGCGATTTTTCCGTACCGTCGCAGTGGCACATGGCCCAGGTGGCGCAAGACATGCCGGAAACGAGCGAAGGCGCGACCGATTTCGTCATCGCCGGCGATACCGAGTTGGCTGTCGCGCAGGCCGAGGTGACCTCCGCCGAAGAAAGCGACGACGGCGAGCGCATGGCGCACGCCTACATGGCGATGCACGACGCCGGCGCGCACGACG
>JBGSZD010000317.1:0-6434 GCA_041750575.1 Thiobacillus sp.
CGTGCAGCAACGCGACGGCCAGCCGCAATTGCGCGACGGACCGTTTGCCGAGACGAAGGAAATGATCGGTGGCTTTTTCCTCATCGATTGCGCGACGCAGGAAGAGGCAATCGCCATCGCCAGCCAGTGTCCGGCCGCACGCTGGGCGACGGTCGAGGTGCGCGAGATCGCACCCTGCCACGTGGGCTGAAACACCCACCTATCCAAGGAGACCACCATGTTCAAGACCCTGTTGATCGTCATCGCCCTACTGATCGCTGCCGTGCTGATTGTTGCCGCGATGCGGCCCGACAGCTTCCGCACCGAACGCAGTCTCGACATTGCCGTGCCGCCGGAGAAACTGTTTCCGCTGATCGACGACCTGCGCCGCTGGCGCGACTGGTCGCCCTACGAAAAAAAGGATCCCATGATGCAACGCACGCTGAGCGGCCCGCCTGCCGGTGTCGGCGCGGTGTACGAATGGAAAGGAAACAAGGATGTCGGCCAGGGAAGAATGGAAATCGTCGAATCCAAATCGACCGAGCTGATTCGCATACAACTGGATTTCATCTCGCCGTTCGAAGCACACAACATCGCCGAATTCACGCTTTTGCCCACCGCCAGCGGCACCCGTGTCACTTGGGCGCTGTCCGGCCCCAGCCCCTATCTGTCCAAGCTCATCGGCCTGTTCATGAACATGGACAAGATGATCGGACAGGACTTCGAGGCCGGGCTTGCCAATTTGAAGGTGCTTGCCGAATCCTGAGGAGATCGCCATGTCCACGCAGATTTTCGTCAACCTGCCAGTCGCCGACCTGAAGGCCTCGATCGCCTTCTTCACCCGTCTCGGCTTTAGCTTCAACCCGCAGTTCACCGACGAGACTGCCACCTGCATGATCGTCGCCGACACCATTTTCGTGATGCTGCTGACACACGAGAAATTCGCCAGTTTCACGCCCAAGCCCATCAGCGATGCCAGAACCGCCACCGAAGTACTGATTGCACTTTCGCGCGACAGCCGCGAAGCGGTCGACGCGATGGTGCGCGAAGCCGTGGCGGCGGGCGGCTCAATCTACAACGATCCGCAGGATCACGGCTTCATGTACGGCCACGGTTTCCAGGACCTCGACGGGCACATCTGGGAACTCTTCCACATGCCCGCCGCATAAGGAGATCGCCATGCCCTACGTAGACGGATTCGTCCTCCCCGTGCCTCTCGCCAACCTCACCGCGTATCGCCGCATGGCGCGCAAGGCCGGCAAAGTCTGGCGCGAACACGGTGCGCTGGAATACATCGAATGCGTCGCCGACGACGTCAAACCCGGCAAGCACACGTCGTTTCCGCAGAGCGTCAAGCTCAAGGCAGGCGAGTCGGTCGTGTTTTCCTGGATCGTGTACAAGTCGCGCAAGGATCGCGACCGCATCAACGCCAAAGTGATGGCCGACCCTCGCCTGGCGGAGATGATGAGTGGCAAGGACATGCCATTCGACGGTAAGCGCATGTTCTGGGGCGGGTTCAAGACCATGGTTCGCCTCTAAATGCGAAAGGACATTCCATGCACACCATTACGCCGTGTCTGGCTTTCGACCATCAGGCCGAGGAAGCGGTGAGCAGACCATGTCGAGGCTGCTGGGCATGGTCAAACTCGATATTGCGGATATGAAACGGGCGTATGAACAGGGCTGACCCCGGCGTCATCGAAACGGCCAAAACGGTTGAGGCGATCTGGCGTATCGAGGCGGCCAAGGTCATTGCCTGTGTCGCCCGCATGACGCGCGATGTGGGCCTTGCCGAAGAATTCGCGCAGGACGCGCTGGTCGCCGCGCTGGAAAACTGGCCGGAGACGGGCATCCCGAACAATCCTGGTGCCTGGCTGACGACTGCTGCCAAACGGCGCGCACTCGACCACCTGCGCCACGCCCGTCTCGCGGCGCCGAAGCACGCGATGCTCGCCAGCGAGATCGATGCGCAGCATGCCATCGCAAGTGCCGATTTCAACGACAGGATCGACGCCGCGCTCGACGACGATATCGGCGACGACCTGCTGCGCCTGATCTTCACCGCCTGCCACCCGGTGCTCTCGCCGGAGGCGCGCGCCGCACTCACGCTCAAAGTCGTCGGCGGCCTCACCACGGGCGAAATTGCACGCGCCTACCTCAAGCCCGAACCGACCATCGCCCAGCGCATCGTGCGCGCCAAGCATACCCTCACCGCGGCACGGGTGCCGTTCGAGGTGCCGCGCGGGGTTGAACTCGCGAGCCGGCTCGCTTCGGTGCTCGAAGTCGTCTATCTGATTTTCAACGAAGGCTACGCCGCCACGGCGGGCGACGACTGGATGCGTCCCGGCCTATGCGACGATGCGCTACGTCTCGGTCGCATCCTGGCCGAATTGATGCCGAATGAAGCGGAAGTCCACGGCCTTGTCGCGCTGATGGAAATACAGGCATCGCGCCTCGCCGCACGCGTCGATGCCCAAGGCGAACCGGTCCTGCTGCTCGACCAGGACCGCACCCGCTGGGATCATCTGCTGATCCGGCGCGGACTGGCCGCGCTCAAGCGTACGGAAAACCTGAGCGCGCCGCTCGGTCCCTACGGCCTGCAAGCAGCGATTGCCGCCTGCCATGCCCGCACTGCGCTTGCCTCGGATACGGACTGGAAACGCATCGCCGCGCTCTACGACGCACTGACCCAAATCGCGCCCTCCCCGGTAGTCGAACTCAACCGTGCCGTCGCTATTGGGATGGCCTTCGGCCCCGCCGCCGGACTGGAAATCGTCGATGAATTGCTCAAGGAGTCCAGTCTCGCCACTTATCACCTGCTTCCCAGCGTGCGGGGCGACCTGCTCGCCCGGCTTGATCGCATTCCCGAAGCGCGCGCCGAATTCGAACGCGCGGCCACGCTCACCCGCAATGCCCGCGAACGTGCCCTGCTGCTGGCACGTGCCTCAGCATGTGGCAGCAGCAGGGCTTCGCCTGCGCGCGAGTAGCCGCTGGAAATCTGATTTAAAAATGGGATAAGGGATGGCGGAGAGGGTGTCTGCCGCATCTAACTTTCAGGCCGTCTCATAGTGCCTCGCAATCCAGCCGAAACCCTCGTTCACAAAGGATTCATCAAATCAGACCGTCTCACCGGATACCATTTAATCGCGCTCGAATTAGTGGGTAGGTGGCAAGAAAAAAAAGGGGAGGCAGTTCATGGGTAGAAAAGCTGTTGAATTGGGGGCTTTGGCTGTTTCGCGGCTGACGCTTCCGGGTCTACATTTTGTCGGCGGCGTGGCTGGGCTGGCGCTTCAAGTCTCCAAGACTGGCGCACGGTCTTGGATTCTCCGCGTCCGCGTCGGGGGTAAGCCGCGCGAAATGGGGCTCGGTGGATACCCGACCGTCACACTGGCCAACGCGCGCGAGCGGGCACGGGAACTCCGCTTGCTATTGGATAGGGGGATCGACCCTATAGCAGACCGGCGCGAGAAGAAAGCCGCCTTGGCTGCCGACTTGGCGAGGGCCGTTACATTCCAATGGTGCGCCAAGCGTTTCATTGATGGCAAGTCCGCTGAATGGAAAAACGCGAAGCACGCCGCGCAATGGTCGGCCACGCTCGAACAGTATGCCTACCCCATCATCGGAAAAATGTTCGTCCGCGATGTCGAGCTGCCGCACGTCCTGCGAATCCTCGAACCAATATGGGAAACCAAGACGGAGACAGCAAGCCGGGTGCGGAGCAGGATCGATAACGTCTTGGATTGGGCGACCGTTCACGGCTACCGCACCGGCCCAAGCCCGGCACGCTGGAAGGGCCATTTAGACAAGACTCTGCCCAAGCCATCAAAGGTGAAAGATGTCGAGCATCATGCCGCCGTGGATTACCAGAATGTCGGCGTTTTTGTGGCGAAGCTGCGAAAACAGGGAGGCATGGGCGCGCGTGCGCTGGAATTCGCCATCCTGACCGCCGCCCGCTCGGGTGAAGTGCGCGGGGCAACGTGGCAGGAAATCGACCTCAATGCGGCGGTGTGGACTGTGCCGGCCACCCGCATGAAGGCCGGGGTTGAGCATCGCGTCCCGCTCTCAGTTCAGGCTGTAGACCTGTTGCGAGATTTGCCGCGCGAAGCCGGGATTGATCTTGTGTTCCCGGCCCCGCGTGGTGGCGTGCTGTCGGATATGAGCCTTCTCGCCGTGATGCGCCGCATGGGGGTTGACGCTACGCCGCACGGCTTCCGCTCGACGTTCAGGGATTGGGCCGGCGAGACCACGGCATACCCGCGCGAGGTCATCGAGCACGCCTTGGCGCACCAGCTTAAAGACAAAGCCGAAGCCGCCTATGCGCGAGGCACGCTGTTCGACAAGCGCCGCCGCTTGATGGTCGATTGGGGCAAGTATTGCGACATCGCACGCCTCGAAGCCGACACGCCCGACGAAATGAAGCGGCTGTTCCTTGAGGTCTCGCCTATCCGGGGGCGCGCGTGATGGAAAAAATCGAGCAAGTCGCCGCCCGTCTCGGTATCACGCCCGCCGAGCTTGAGCGCCGCATAGATGAAGCGCGGGCGGCAATCCGCCGCAACACTGCCAGCCCATGTTTTGGCGGCCACGAAACTGCTGAGGCCGCAACAGCTATGCCGTCCGGCTACGAACCCGGCTCGCATGAACTCCGGCTGCCAGACAGTCATGCGCTAGCAATGGGTGAGACTCGCGCGCTGTGGGTCAAACCCGGCAAGGGTAAGGGGCGGCACGCTTTCGAATCTCCGCTTGATGATGCCATCGCTGCCTATGAGAAGCGTGTCCGCGCTCGGGCCTGCCGCAGCCTGCGCACCGATACCGCGAATGGTGCGTCCAATGCTGCCAGCGAAAAGCGCGCGGCGAAGGGCAAGGAAACAGCTGCCAAGGTTGAAGCCCTTGCCGCCGAAGGAAAGCGCCCGGATGTGATCGCCGGGCGCATCGGCATAACGTCGCACCGTGTCAGGCAAATTCTTGCCGCGTCAGAAAAACGGAAATCACCGTAGCGGGAAAATGGCCGCCCCCATGTAGCGCCCGAAGATGGCCGTGTGTTCAACAACGCACGGCCACCAGAAAGGGCGCGACATGAAACACCGCATCGGCAACCACGCCGAGATTCTCAAAAACTTCGATGACTTCCCGGACGCTGCCCGTGTCCGGCTTCCGGTCGTTTGTCTGCTGTTCGGCGCGTCGCCCGCTACCGTCTGGCGTCGTGTGGGTGATGGCAAGATTCCGACCCCGCGCAAGGATGGCCGCATCACCTACTGGCTGGCCGGAGAGCTTCGCACCAAGCTGGCGGAGGGCGCGCTGTGATCTACGTCACCGACCCCCTTACTCGCCGCCCTTGGGAATTCAAGTGGCAGCGCGAACTTGCCATCTTGCTCGACGGCAAGCCGCGCAACACCATCGAACACGGGCGCGAGCTCGGGACGACGTGCTTCCATAGTGACATCAGCGGATTGGAAGCGCGCGGCTTGCGATTCGACCGCGAGCGCATCACCGTTGCTGGCTTCGGCGGTTCGAGAACGGCTGTGACGGCCTATCGTCTCCGGCCCGAGAGCCTCGCTCTCGCACGTCGCCTGTTGGGCTTGCCCACCCATTCCAGCCCGCCGCAGGGTGACGCTGCGAAAGCGTACCTGCTGGCATCGCGTGGGGCGCGTGGCTGATATGGCTCGCCACAAGACACCGGCAGACCCGCGCGGCGGGCATATCCGCCTCTATTGGGACTTGTACGACAGCAACGCTTGGCGCTGTCTGTCCGCGACCGACCAGCGCGCATACATGGCGATCTGTCGGCAGGTTCGCAGCACGAACAATGGCGACCTGTCATTGCCCTTGAGTGAGGCGCGCGCCCACGGCATCACGTCGCCCGCCACGCTGGCAAAAAGCCTCCGGGCATTGGCGACTGTTGGGCTGATCGCCGTCACGCGCAAGGGCGGCTGTTCTCGCGGCGGGCAACGATTGCCGACGCTGTACCGGCTGACCGACCGGGAGACCTTCGAGGTTCCGGCGAAACACATTGAAGCCTGTCGCCCGACAAACGAATGGCGCACCGTCAAAACCCTCGCACAAGGGCGGGCCATGATCCGACAGGCCAATGGCGCGGCTTCGGAAAAGGCCCCCCCAACGGAAAAAAGCCCACTTCAATTTTTGACAGCTACCACTTCAAAAACTGAAGCGGTCGAGGCCGTGACCACTTCAAAAAATGAAGCATGGACGCCCGCACCACTTCAAAAAATGAAGCATGGATTTAACGCCGAAACGGCCAGCAATACCAATGACGGCGCGGCTTTCGGAGAGCGAGAGGAAATCATGGAATCAGAAAACCCAGTAGTGTCCGGTTAAATTGAGCCGCACAGGCTGTGAAGCCACTATCGATGCGGGTTTTGAGCGATTCATGGGTGTCCACGATTTGAATTTCAATTTGCACATTTGCGATGCTTCCGGGTTTGATGAACCTGGAGTAA
>JBGSZD010000318.1:0-2893 GCA_041750575.1 Thiobacillus sp.
AGGGCCAGCATGCCGACGGGCCGGTGCGGCTGGGCCACCGGCGGCTGGCGATCATCGACTTGTCGCCGCGTTCCGCGCAGCCGATGGTGGATGCGGCCAGCGGTACGGCGTTGGTGTTCAACGGCACCATCTACAACTACCCTGAACTGCGCGCCGAGCTGATAGGGCTGGGCCACGTTTTTCATTCAGACGGCGATACCGAAGTCATCCTGCGCGCGTATCTGCAGTGGGGCGAGAGCTGCGTCGAACGCCTGCACGGCATGTTCGCCTTCGCCATCTGGAACCGCGAGACGCTGCTTCTGGCGCGCGACCGCCTCGGCATCAAGCCTTTGTATTACAGCGAAAACGCCGGCCGTTTCCGTTTCGCGTCCACCCCGCAGGCATTGCTCGCGGCCGGCGGTGTCGATACTTCCATCGATGCCGTGGCGCTGCATCATCTGTTCACCCTGCACGCGGTGGTGCCGGCGCCGCGCACGGTCTACAACGGCATCCGCAAGCTCGCACCGGGCACCACGCTGACGATCAACGCGCGCGGCGACCTGCTGCATCGTAAGTACTGGTCGTTGAAGGCGCAGCGCCCTGCCGTACCAAAAGCCGAGGCCGAATGGACCGAGGCGATTCATGAAAGCCTGCGTCAGGCAGTGAAAAAACGCATCGAGATCGCCGACGTGAAAGTCGGCGTGCTGCTCTCGGGCGGGCTCGATTCCAGTCTGTTGGTGGCACTGCTGGCCGAGCAGGGCGTGCCCGATCTGATGACGTTTTCGGTGGGCTTCGAGGACCAGCCTGAAGAGCGGGGCAACGAATTCGAATACTCCGATCCGGTTGCGGCGATGTACGGCACGCGCCACCACAAGTACCTGATCCAGAACGAGGAAGTGCTGCGCCGCCTGCCGGAAGCGGTGGATCAGATGTCCGAGCCGATGTTCGCGCAGGATGCGGTGGCGTTCTATCTGCTGGCCGAGCAGGTCAGCAAAACGGTGAAGGTGGTGCAGAGCGGGCAGGGCGCCGATGAAGTCTTCGGCGGCTATTTCTGGTATCCGCGCATGGCGATGGAAACCTCGGGCTCGCCGCTCGACCGCTTCCGCCGGCATTATTTCGACCGCGACCACGACGAATTTTGCGATCTGGCCACCGCCGGCTATTGCGGCCCCGACTACACCGGCGAGCTCGTCGCCGCGCATCTCGCCGAGCCATTCGCCGACGAGTTCATCGATCAGGTACTGCGCCTGGACACCACCCTGCTGATCACCGACGACCCGGTGAAGCGCGTCGACAACATGACCATGGCGTGGGGGCTGGAGGCGCGCGTGCCCTTCCTCGATCACCAACTGGTGGAGCTGGCCGCTTCGATGCCGGCCGAATTGAAGCTGGCATCCGAGGGCAAGCATGTGCTGAAAACCATCGCGCGCGGCCTGATCCCCGACGCGGTGATCGACCGCAAGAAAGGCTATTTCCCCATGCCCGCGCTCAAATACGTGCGCGGCGAATTTCTCGATTTCATGCGCGACATCCTCGATTCGCAGGCCTGTCGAGAACGCGGCTTGTATCATCGGCCCTACGTCAACAAACTGCTGGACGCGCCGGAACAGCACCACACCCGCATCCAGGGCAGCAAGCTGTGGCACCTGGCGCTCCTCGAATACTGGCTGCAAAAACATGGTTAATCGGTTTTGGCTTAACGTCTGCCCCCTCTCCCTCAGGGAGAAGGTCGCTTTTCTTCTGCTGGCCGCGCTGGCGGGATTCCCTGCCCACGCCCAGAGTAGTTTCGACAGCTGGCTTGCCGTCTTCCGCCAGGAAGCCGCGGCGCAGGGCATTTCCCCCGCCACGCTCGAGGCCGCACTCACGGGCGTGACGCCGGTCGAGCGGGTGATCGAGCTCGATCGGCGCCAACCCGAATTCCTGCAGACCTTCGCCGGTTACCTGGAGCGGCGCGTCACCACGAGCCAGGTTGCGCGCGGCCAGGCCTTGCTGCGGGAACACGCTGCGTTGCTGGATGCGGTGGAGCAGAAATACGGGATTCCCAAGGCAGTGCTGATCGCGTTCTGGGGCCTGGAAACCCATTACGGTCTGGTCAAGGGCAGTCTCAACATTCCGGCCAGTCTCGCCACGCTCGCCTACGACGGCCGCCGCAGCGCGTTTTTCCGCAGCCAGCTGCTCGACGCGCTGCGCATCATCGACGCCGGCCACGTCAGCGCGGTCGACATGAACGGCTCGTGGGCCGGCGCGATGGGCCACATGCAGTTCATGCCGTCGACCTTCCGCGCCTATGCGGTGGATGGCGACGGCGATGCCCGCATCGATCTGTGGCAGTCGCTGCCTGACGCCATGTACTCAGCCGGCAACTATCTGAAGCAGGCGGGGTGGCGTGCGAACGAGCCGGTAGCGATCGAAGTGCGATTGCCCGACGGCTTCGACTGGCGGCAGGCCCGTGTTGCGCACCGTCTGCCGATGACGGACTGGACGGCACTCGGCGTGCGGACGGCCGACGGCGTCGCACTGCCCAGCGTCGCCGGACGCACCGCCATCGTCCTGCCGCAGGGCTGGCAGGGGCCGGCCTTCATGGTGTTCGACAACTTCGACGTGGTGATGCAGTGGAACCGCTCGGTGAATTACGCGCTGTCCGTGGCGCAGCTCGCGCAGCAGTTGGCGGGCGGCGGCGCGCTGCAGGCGCAGACCGGTGAAGCCGGCGCGCTCAGCACCGCACAACTGAAAGCACTACAACAGGCGCTGAGTGAAATGGGCTACGCTGCCGGCACGGCGGACGGCCTGCTGGGACCGCTTACGCAAAGCGCGATTCGCCGCTATCAGGTCGTGTACCAACTGCCGGCCGACGGCTACGCTGCGCCAAGCGTGCTGGCCCATGTCCTGCAAACCCACGCCATGGCTGCCGGCG
>JBGSZD010000319.1:0-4634 GCA_041750575.1 Thiobacillus sp.
CGCCGCCTGCCAGCGCCAGGCCTAGCCCCGCGCCCGCCCCGGCGGACAGTTTAACCCCGGTGTCGCTGCGCCAGACCGTATTGCCGTTGGTCACGGCAATACGCACCACCCGGTTGCCGCCGGCTGCGACCACGTCGTCGCCTTCGGTCTGAGGACGGAACAAATGGCCCTCGGCATCGCCGGTATCGGCTTTCCAGGCTTCAACCAGGCTGGCGGTCGGCTTGAACTCGACAAGTTCAGCGGGTTTGGCCTTGGTGGGCCCGGCGCCGAACCAGCCACCCACCGTGCTGCTCATCGAACCAACGGTGCTGCAGCCGGACAAGGCCAGCGTCAGGCCGGCGACCATCATGCGCATCTTCACTTGCTAGCTCCTCCCAACGCGTCGAGTTTCAATTCGACGATGTTGCGGTAGGGATTGTCTTCCGCCAATTTGCCGAACGCGCCCTGATAGGCCGAGCGCGCCTCAGTCGGCTTGCCCTGCGCCAGCAGGATGTCGCCCTTCAGGTCGTCGAAGCGCGGCGCGAAGGCATCGCTATGGCTGCCGGATAGTGTTTTCAGCGCGACATCATATTGCTTCTGATCGAACTGCACGCCGGCCAGGCGTAGCCGCGCCAGATCCTTGATGGCGGGCTCCTTGCTGTTGGCTGCGGCCCATTCCAGCTGCGATTGCGCGCTTTTCATGTCCTTGGCAATGACGTTCAGCTTGGCGAGCAGCAAGGCCGCGCGCGGCGCATATGCCGTACCCTTGTACTGGTCGATCAGCATCGACCCGGCTTCGCGCGCCGTCTTGGCATCGTTGGCTGCCAGCGACTGGGTCAGCTTCTCGTACACGGCGGCCGCCTCCAGGCTTTGCGTCACCGTGCGGTTCTGCCAGTAGCGCCAGCCGGCCGCCGCAGTGATGACCACCGCCAACGCAATCAGCGTCAGGTTGCCCCAGCGTTTCCACCAGGCTTTCAGTTCGTCCAGTCGTTCCTGTTCGTCGAGATCGTAAGTTGCCATGGTGCTATGAGCCTATTTCAGTAAAAAACATACCCCGCGCCGGTTGCCTGCGGGATGCAGGGCAAGGCGCGAGGGGCGAAGTGTAGTCATTCTCCACGAGTCACCCGCAACGTGGCAATGCGCCCGCAGGCAACCGGCCCTTCGGGTTGAGACCTGGATCGGCGTCTGCGGCGTTGCAGTACTTGGCAATGAATGGCCATTGCCGGCGCACTGCGCCTTGCATCCATCCGATCCTGGTCTCAACGCGGGGCATGTTTTTCACTGAAATAGGCTCAAGCCTTTTTCAGAAATTCAATTGCGAGCGCCACATCGACACGGGTTTGCTCGGTCGTGTCGCGCAGCGGTTTCAAGCTGACCTGGCCCGCCGCGGCTTCGTCGTCGCCGATGATGACGGCAAAGCGTGCGCGACTGGCATCGGCCTTTTTCATTTGCGACTTGAAGCTGCCGCCGCCGCAATGCAGCACCGTCGCCAGATTTTCGGCACGCAGCGCGCCCGCCACCTGCCAGGCGAAGGCCTGCGCGGCTTCGCCGGCGTGAACGATGTACGCATCCGGCACTGGCGTCGTGATGGTCCGGCCACCTGTTTCGATCAGCGCCAGCAGCCGCTCGATCCCCATGGCGAAACCGGCAGCCGGGGCGGGTTTGCCGCCCAATTGCTTGATCAGGCCGTCGTAGCGTCCGCCGGCACAGACCGTGCCCTGCGCGCCGAGCTGGTCGGTCACCCATTCGAACACGGTACGGTTGTAATAATCCAGCCCGCGCACCAGACGCGGATTGATCTCGAAGGCGATGCCGTTCGCGCGCAGCAGATTCTGAACGGCGTCGAAATGCGCCAGCGCTTCGTCTTCCAGCTCGTCGATCAGCCTGGGCGCGGCATCGTTGAGCGCCTGCATCGCCGGGTTCTTGCTGTCGAGAATGCGCAGTGGGTTGCTGTGCAGACGGCGCGTGGCTTCTTCGTCGAGCACCTCCAGATGCGCCTCGAAATATGCAATCAGTTTCTCGCGATGACGCAGCCGCGCAGCGTGGTCCCCCAAGGTGTTGAGCTGCAGCGTCGGCGCAATGCCGAGCTCACGCCACAGATCAGCGCACATCACGATCAGCTCAGCGTCGGTATCCGGCCCGGCAAAACCCAGCGCCTCGACGCCCACCTGGTGAAACTGCCGGTAGCGGCCTTTTTGCGGGCGCTCGTGGCGGAACATCGGGCCGGTGTACCACAGGCGCTTGCCGCCGTCGTACAGCAGGTTGTGCTGGATCACCGCGCGCACTGACGACGCCGTGCCTTCCGGACGCAGCGTCAGCGATTCACCGTTCAACTCGTCGACGAAGGTATACATCTCCTTCTCGACAATGTCGGTCACTTCGCCGATGGCACGCTTGAACAGGCCCGTGTGTTCGAGAATCGGCGTACGCATCTCGCGGTAGCCATAGCGCCGCAGCCAGTCGCGCACGATCGCCTCGAACCCCTGCCAGGTGTCGGCCGTATCGGGCAGGCAGTCGTTCATGCCGCGTACGGATTGAATGTTGTTGCTCATAAATTAATCAGCAGAATTGCGCGTCACGCAGCACCGTAATGGCTGCGCACATACGCTTCGACGATGGCCTGAAAATCCGCTGCGATGCGGTCGCCCTTCAGCGTCACGGTTTTTTCGCCGTCTACGTACACCGGCGCGACCGGCACTTCGCCAGTGCCGGGCAGCGAAATGCCGATGTTGGCATGCTTGGATTCGCCGGGACCGTTGACCACGCAACCCATCACCGCCACCTGCATGGACTCGACGCCGGGATACTGGCAGCGCCATAGCGGCATCTGGTTGCGAAGATAGCTTTCGATGTCCTGCGCCAGTTCCTGGAACACGGTGGAGGTGGTGCGGCCGCAGCCCGGGCAGGCGGTGACCTGCGGCGTGAAGGCGCGCAAGCCGAGTGCCTGCAGAATTTCCTGGCCGACCACAACTTCCTTCGTGCGCTCGCCGCCGGGTTCGGGCGTCAAGGAAATTCGAATCGTGTCGCCGATGCCTTCCTGCAGCAGCACCGCCAGCGCGGCCGTCGAAGCGACGATGCCCTTGCTGCCCATGCCGGCTTCGGTCAGCCCGAGGTGCAGCGGATAATCGCATTGTGACGCCAGATCACGATACACCGCGATCAGATCCTGCACCCGGCTCATCTTGCACGAGAGGATGATCTTGTCGCCGCCGAGGCCGAGTTCTTCGGCTTTCTTCGCCGACTCCAGCGCGGACGCGACCATCGCGCGCCGCATCACCACTTCGGCGTCTTCCGGCTGCGCGAGCTGCGCGTTGTCGTCCATCATGCGCACTGCCAGCGCCTGATCGAGGCTGCCCCAGTTGACGCCGATGCGTACCGGCTTGTCGTAGCGACAGGCAATCTCGATCAGCGTGGCGAACTGCTCGTCGCGCTTGCTGCCACGCCCGATGTTGCCCGGGTTGATACGCAGTTTGGCCAAGGCTTCGGCGCATTCTGGCACCTGGGTCAGCAGCTTGTGGCCGTTGAAATGGAAATCGCCGATCAGTGGCACGCGGCAGCCGAGCACGTCGAGTCGCTCACGGATGCGCGGCACGGCGGCGGCGGCTTCCTGTGTGTTGACAGTGAGACGCACCAGTTCCGAGCCGGCATCGGCGAGTGCCTGTACCTGCTTGACGGTACCGTTGATATCGACGGTATCGGTGTTGGTCATCGACTGAACCACCACGGGCGCGTCGCCACCGACCAGCACATGGCCGATCCGCACCTGGCGGGTAGGACGGCGGACTATCTGCGACATCATTCTTCCAAGGTAAAGCGGGCGACCGTCACTTCGATAAAGGGCTTCAAATCGATGGGACGGCCGTTGTATGTCATTTGCACCTGGGCCGCATTGCCGATCACCACGTCGAACGGGGGCTGGCCGTGAATATCCACGTTGCTGCCCGCAGGATTGAGCTGGCGTTGCAGCATGCGCCCACTGGCATCTTTGATTTCCACCCAGGCTTCGTCGCCGAACTGGAGATGGACCACACTGCGGGCAGTCGCGGTTTCCGGCGCAGCGGGGGTAGCCTCTTCGGCGGTTTCAACTGGCGGTGCCGCTGGCGCGACCGGCGATGCTGGTTTGGCAGGCTCAGCGGGCGCAGGGGCCGAAACCAGTGCCGGGCTGGTTTGTGCGACGGGGGCCGCCTCAGAAACTTCATCCGCATCGCTGTTGAGCCAAAGGTACAAACCAACCGGCACCGCCACCAGCAGCAGCACACCCAGCAACAGCAGAATCAACAAGGGCGAAGTCAGCCAGGAACGCGGCAGCGGCGGTTCGACGTGGGCAACCGGAGCGGGTTCTTCGGGCGCCCCTTTCATGCGCGCCAGCAAGGCGTCGGGATCGAGCCCCAGCAGGCGCGCGTAGTTGCGCACAAACCCGCGCGCGAACACGGGCTGACCGAGGCTTTCGAAATCGTCCGTCTCCATCGCCTCGATCTGGCGGTGCATCAGGCGCAAACGAACGGCGGCATCCTCGAGCGCGATACCCTGCGCTTCACGCGCGTCGCGCAAAGTCTGTCCAATCGATACCTGGCTGGATTCGCTCATTCGTATTGCCCCGTCAGCAACAAGCGCGCCTCATTCGAGTCGGGAAAGCGCTTGCGCAACTGCAAACC
>JBGSZD010000320.1:0-3734 GCA_041750575.1 Thiobacillus sp.
GCATGACGACAAAAGGCGGGTCGGCCTGGTCGGCCAGCAGCCGGGTTTCCACCGCCGGCGCGATGAAGTAGTCGCGCCGGTAGCCCGTGCCCAGGTCGATGCCGAGCTGGATTGCATCCGCCTGCACGCTGTGGGCGATGAGACCGAGCAGATCCGGCAGGGTCTGCGTATGGGGATCGCCGTTGGCGAAGACGCCAATGGCGTCAATGGGTGACATCGCGGGGCGCCGTGTCATGAGACCCGCCCCCCGACCATGCCAAACTGATGCAAACCGCACAAGCTCATATCCGGCTCCTTCGAGTGGATAGCGCTCCGCATGTTTCTTTTGAACGAATTGTAGGCCAATCCTGCGCCTGCGCCATGACGGCTGTGTGACGCGGCGGAGGCAGCTACGGATAGCAGCCGCCCTGGCCGATGCTTACGGGCCGAGCGGCATCCGGGCGGTATAATCGCCGCCTTGATTTTGTGCGGCTTTTTGCAATGCAGGAAAAATACCTTCCCTCGGAAATCGAACGCGCCGCGCAGGCGCAGTGGGCGGCTAGCCAGGCCTACCGTGCCAGCGACGCGTCCGACCGGCCCAAATACTATTGCCTGTCGATGTTCCCCTACCCGTCGGGCAAGCTGCACATGGGCCATGTGCGCAACTACACCATCGGCGACGTGCTGGCGCGCTATCACGCCATGCGCGGCTACAACGTGATGCAGCCGATGGGCTGGGACGCCTTCGGCCTGCCGGCGGAAAACGCCGCGATTGCCAACAACGTGCCGCCCGCCGCCTGGACCTACGCCAACATCGACCACATGCGCACGCAACTGCAGGCGCTGGGCTTTGCCATCGACTGGTCGCGCGAACTCGCCACCTGCAAGCCGGACTACTACCGCTGGGAACAGTGGCTGTTCACCCGCCTGTTCGAAAAGGGCGTGATCTACAAGAAGATGGCGACGGTCAACTGGGACCCGGTCGATGCGACCGTGCTCGCCAACGAACAGGTGATCGACGGGCGCGGCTGGCGTTCCGGCGCGCGAGTTGAGAAGCGCGACATCCCGATGTACTTCTTCCGCATCACGCAGTATGCGGATGAACTGTTGAGTGGTTTGGATAATCTGCCCGGCTGGCCGGAGCGGGTGAAAACCATGCAGGCCAACTGGATCGGCAAGAGCGTCGGCGTGCGGCTGGCGTTCCCGTACGAACTCGATGGGCATAAAGACACGCTGTGGGTCTTCACCACCCGCGCCGATACGCTCATGGGCGTGACTTTCGTTGCCGTCGCCGCCGAGCACCCGCTCGCCACCCGCGCTGCGGAAACCAATCCCGCGCTCGCTGCCTTCATTGCCGAATGCAAGCAGGGCAGCGTCGCCGAGGCCGACATGGCGACGATGGAAAAGAAGGGCATGGACACGGGTCTGAAAGTCACCCATCCGCTCACCGGCGAATCGATCCCGGTCTGGGTCGGCAACTACGTGCTGATGAGCTACGGTGAAGGCGCGGTGATGGCGGTGCCGGCACATGACGAGCGCGACTTCGGTTTCGCGCAGAAATACGGGCTGCCGATCAAGCAGGTGATCGATCACGTGGCAATAGTTGATGCGCGCAAAGCGCTTGCAACTGGGAAAAATGGTGACCAGCCTTTGACCAGTCAAGATATAGAGAAACTAGAGAACTTCCTCAGAACAAACAAATACTCTACTGACCGTTGGCACGATGGTTACGACACAAAATTAGGTATTTGCATTAACTCCGGAAAGTACGACGGTCTTGGCTATGAAGCCGCGGTCGACGCCATCGCCGCCGACCTTGCTGCCAAGGCATTGGGCGAAAAGAAAACCCAGTTCCGCCTGCGCGACTGGGGCATTTCGCGCCAGCGCTACTGGGGCTGCCCGATACCGATTGTGCATTGCGACACCTGCGGCGATGTGCCTGTGCCCGAAAACCAGTTGCCCGTGATCTTGCCGGAAGACGTGGTGCCCGACGGCTCAGGCAACCCGCTCAACAAGCGCGCGGATTTTGTGAATTGCGCCTGCCCGAAGTGCGGCCAGCCTGCGCGTCGTGAAACCGACACCATGGACACGTTCGTTGAGTCGTCGTGGTACTACGCGCGCTACGCCTGCCCGGATGCCGACGCCATGCTCGACACGCGCGCGAATCGCTGGCTGCCGGTCGACCAGTACATCGGCGGCATCGAGCACGCGATTCTGCATCTGCTTTACGCGCGCTTTTTCCACAAGCTGATGCGCGACGAAGGCTTGGTGAGTAGCGACGAGCCTTTCCAGCATCTGCTGACGCAGGGCATGGTGATCGCCGACACCTATTATCGCGAAGCGGCGGATGGCAAGAAAACCTGGTTCAACCCGGCCGACGTCGAACTGCGCGACGGCGTTGCGACGTGCAAAACCGATGGCCAGCCGGTGACCGTCGGCGGCACCGAGAAGATGTCGAAGTCGAAGAACAACGGCGTCGACCCGCAGGCGCTGATCGATCAGTACGGCGCCGACACCGCGCGGCTCTTTACCATGTTCGCCGCGCCGCCGGAGCAGAGCCTGGAATGGTCGGATGCCGGCGTCGAGGGCGCGCACCGCTTCTTGAAGCGGCTGTGGAAAGCTGCATTTGACCACTTGCAAGAGCGTGGCAGCGTCACCGCCTATATGAGTGGAGATTCAGGCAATTTAAGTGATGAAACTAAAGCCCTGCGCCGTCAGCTGCACCAAACCATCCAGAAAGTCGGCGACGATATCGAACGCCGCAAGCAGTTCAACACGGCGATTGCCGCGAACATGGAACTGATTAACGCGCTGGCCAAGCTGGAGGGCGACGATGCGGCCACCCGCAGCGTGCGTCAGGAAGTGCTGGAGGCGGTTACCGCCATGCTCGCGCCCATCGTGCCGCACATCAGCGAGGCGCTCCATGTTGAATTGAAACCAGGCGCCGAACTCAAACCGGGTACCGCGATGACGTGGCCTGCAGTCGACGAGACCGCGTTGGTGCAAGACGAAATCGAGCTCATGCTGCAGGTCAACGGCAAGCTGCGCGGGCAGATTCGTGTGTCGGCGACGGCCGACAAAGTGGCCATCGAAGCCGCTGCGCTGGCCAGCGAATCCGCGCAGAAATACCTCGAAGGCCAGCCGCCGAAAAAAGTGGTGGTGGTGCCCGGTCGTTTGGTTAATATCGTCGTATGAAGCGCCGACTCTTTCTCGCCCTGATCCCCGCAGCGCTGGCAGCGGGCTGCGGCTTCCAGTTGCGCCGGCTGGGCGGCATGCCGTTTGCCACTCTGTTTGTCGACGCGCCGCCCGACAGCGCCGTGGCAAAACGCATCCGCACGGCGCTGGCCGCGGACAAGAAAACGCGGATCACCGCGACTGCCGGCGAAGCCGATGCTGTGCTCAAACTGTCTCAGGAAGAACGCACCAAGACCATTCTCTCGCTGTCCGGCGCGGGGCGGGTGACCGAGTATCGTCTTGGGCTGCAATTCAAATATAGCGTCGTCGCGCGGGATGAGAGCATGCTGGCCGCTCCGGAAAGTATCGAGCTGAATCGCGATCTGACCTACGACAATACGCAGTTGCTGGCCAAGGGTGCCGAAGAGTTGCTGCTGTATCGCGACATGGAAGACAACGCCGCGCTGCGGATCGTGCGCCGCCTGCAAGCGCTCAAGCCTGGCAACGGCAGTTGAACATCCCGGCCGAGCGTTTGCCCGAGCAGCTTGCGCGTGGCCTGGTTGCGCTTTACGTGGTGGTCG
>JBGSZD010000321.1:0-3259 GCA_041750575.1 Thiobacillus sp.
CACGGTGCTGAACCAGGCACGCGGCGACAAGATCAAGATTTTCAAGATGCGCCGCCGCAAGCACTATCGCAAGAGCCAAGGGCATCGCCAGTACTTCACCGAAGTGCAAATCGGCGGCATCACCGCATAAGGAGCACATAAAATGGCACACAAGAAAGCAGGCGGCAGTTCGCGTAACGGCCGCGATTCGGAGTCGAAACGTCTGGGCGTGAAATGCTATGGCGGCGAACTGGTTCTGGCGGGCAACATCATCGTGCGTCAGCGCGGCACCCAATTCCACCCCGGCGACAACGTCGGCATCGGCAAGGACCACACCCTGTTCGCCAAGGCGCACGGCACGGTCAAGTTCGAGGTCAAGGGTGCTGCCCGTCGTCGCGTGGTTCGCATCGAGCCGGTCGCGGTTTGAGTTGCTTTTGAACTGAACCCGTTCACCACGCAAAAAAAGCCCTGTCCGCTGGATAGGGCTTTTTTGTTTATGGATACGTTCCCATGAAATTCATCGACGAAGCAAAAATCACGGTTCTGGCTGGCAAGGGCGGCGACGGCAGTGCCTCGTTTCGCCGCGAGAAATATATTCCCAAGGGCGGCCCGGACGGGGGCGACGGTGGGCGCGGCGGCAGTGTGTACGCCATCGCCGACTGCAACATCAATACTCTGGTCGAGTTTCGCTACACCCGCAATTTCAAGGCGCAAAAGGGCGAGAACGGGCGTGGTGCGCAATGCTACGGCAAGGGCGGGGAAGACCTGACCATCCGTGTGCCGGTGGGCACGGTGTTCACCGACATCAACAGCGGCGAGGTGGTCGCCGATCTGGCTGAGAATGGCCAGACCGTGTGTCTGGCCAAAGGCGGCAAGGGCGGGCTCGGCAACCTGCACTTCAAGTCCAGCATCAACCGCGCGCCGCGCCAGCACACGCTGGGCGAGCCGGGCGAGGAATGGGAACTGGCGCTGGAATTGAAGGTGCTGGCCGACGTGGGCCTGCTGGGGATGCCGAATGCCGGCAAATCGACCTTCATTCGTGCTGTCTCGGCGGCGCGTCCCAAGGTCGCCGATTACCCGTTCACCACGCTGGCGCCGAATCTGGGGGTGGTGCGGGTGGATAGCGAACGCAGTTTCGTCATCGCCGACATTCCCGGTCTGATCGAAGGTGCGGCGGAAGGCGCCGGACTGGGCCACCAGTTTCTGCGGCATCTGCAGCGCACCCATTTGCTATTGCATCTGGTCGACATTTCGCCGCGCTGGGAAACTGGCGACCCGGTGCACGAGGCCCGCGCCATCGTCGAGGAACTGCGCAAATACGATCAGCAACTCTATGACAAGCCGCGCTGGCTGGTGCTGAACAAGATCGATATGGTGGACGAAGCCGAACGCAAAGCGGTGGTCGAGCAGTTCGTGAAAGAGTACGACTGGAGCGGCCCGGTATTCGCGATATCGGCGCTGGATGGGTCGGGGTGCAGCGCGCTGACCTACGCGATCATGGACTATCTGGGCACGCAGGGGGCCAGGCCTGTCGAGGATGAGCCCGCGGCGGATTCCGCTACTGATTGATTTCCAGGGATTCGGACGGCGGCGGGGCATCGCCGCCTATCCGTTTCCAGTCGTTTTCTTGCAGGGCAACCTGATATTTGGCCCAGTGGGCGAATTCACTCGGGCTGCAATGACCTTTCTTGCGGCGACAGGTGCCGGCGATGCCCTTGAAGTGAGCCACCGTTTCGCCAGTTTCGGTATTGGTGGCGAGCTCGGCCAGCTGGCGCACCCCCCAAGTACGGCCGTAGGCGCCGTTGCTGTAGAAAAAACCTACTTTCAGTTCGTCGAGACTCATGTCGTGATGCGGCGGTAAATGTCGGTGACTTTCACCGGCAATTGTCGCACGTCGTCCAGAATGACGTAACGCGCCGCGCCGTACATGTGCGGCAGGTAATCGCGGGCGTCGCGGTCTAGCGTGATGCAGAAGGGGTGAATGCCGGTGCGGCTGGCTTCCTGCAGCGCCATGCGCGTGTCCTCGACGCCGTATTCGCCGCGATAGACGTCGAAATAATCGTCCGGGCGGCCGTCGGACAGCGTGACCAGCACACGAGTTTTGGCCTCGACCAGATTCAAGAGCTTGGTCATGTGGCGCAGCGCGAAGCCCATGCGCGTGTATTCCTGCGGGCGGATTCCCGAGATGCGCGCTTTGACCTCGTCGTTGTAGGTGTCGTCGAAGGTTTTGATACGAAACAGTTCGCAGCGCTTACGCGTCGTCCCGGAAAAGCCATAAATCGCGTAGCGGTCGCCCAGCAGTTCCAGCGCCTCGCACAGCAGGATCAGCGCCTCGCGCTCGGCCTCGTTGATCCAGCCCTTGGTCGAGCCGCTCATGTCTACCAAAAAAGCCACCGCGATATTGCGCTCGGCGCGATGCTGGCGCACAAACAGCCGGTCGCTCATTTCGCGGCCATCCTTCGCATCGGCCAGCGCTTCGATCAGCGCGTCGAGATCGATTTCGTCGCCCTGGGTCTGCCGTTTGTCGAGCCGGTTTTCATCGCGCAGCGCTTCGAATTTCTTGCGCAGATGGCGCACCACGCCGTCGTGCTTGGCCAGCGTCTCGCGCACGAAATCATCGTACACCGGCGTCACGGTTTTCTCGCGCATCACGCACCAGTTCTTGCGGTAATACTGGCGACCGTGATCCCATTCTGGGAACAGCGTCGCGCCTTTTTCGTGATAAGTGCCGTGCCACACTGCGTCGGGATCTTCGGGCTGGTCGAACACGCGATTGGGATCGTATTCGCCTTCGCCCGCCGGGCTGAGGTATTCCGGCGGAATGTCGCCGAAATCGAGATATACCGAGGTGAGCAGTTGTTTCACATCGTTGGGCGGCGCAAGCGGTGCGCCATCAAGCTTGATCTCGAAATCGAGTGCGCCGTTGTCTTCGTTGGAGGTGACTTCAAGATCGGGCTTGCCGGGCGCGTCGGCTTGCTCCGGCTTGTCGCTGGCGGCGTGTTCTTCCAGCAGTTCCGCCAGCTTGATTCTGAGCCGTGCTTTTTCCTTCCCCAGCCGGGCGGTACGTGCGGCGGCGATGGCATCGGGGCGGAGCTGACCCTGATCGTGCCAGGTCGGGCAGCCGTCAAGCGCGTAGGCTGCATCCAGCAGCG
This sequence comes from Thiobacillus sp., assembly GCA_041750575.1. Classification (GTDB taxonomy): domain Bacteria; phylum Pseudomonadota; class Gammaproteobacteria; order Burkholderiales; family Thiobacillaceae; genus Thiobacillus. The sequence continues at coordinate 3,132 of JBGSZD010000321.1, forward strand.
TGAGCGTGGCATCCAGTCGCGCCTCCGGCGTGTCGAGTTGTGAGGCAAGGGCTTGCCACCCGGCAGACAGCGGCGCATCGAGCATGCCGCGCAGTCGAATCATCTCGCGGTGCAGCCCCGGCAGTTCG
>JBGSZD010000322.1:0-1581 GCA_041750575.1 Thiobacillus sp.
TCGGGCGGCACGTCGAACAGCAGGGTCAGATCGGGGGCGAAGCCGCGCTGCACCCAGGTTTCCAGCGCAGCAATGCGCTCCACTGCGATGCCACGCCCGCCGCATTGATAGGCATAACTGGCATCGGTGAAGCGGTCGGACACCACCCATGCGCCACGCGCCAGTGCCGGCAAAATCAGCTCGGCCAAGTGCGCCTGCCGCGCGGCGAACATCAGAAGCAGCTCGGTGTCGGCACCCATCTCGCGATGCAGCAGCAGTTCGCGCAGGGTTTCGCCGAGCGGCGTGCCGCCGGGCTCGCGGGTAACGATGACTTCCCTGCCCTGCTGGCGCAGCCAATCGGCGACGAACGATAGATGCGTGCTTTTGCCGGCGCCGTCGACGCCTTCGAGGGTGATGAATTTACCGGAGGTCATCGTTGGTAGCGGTTCACCGCGCGGTTGTGCGCGTCGAGGTTGCTGGAAAAACTATGCGTGCCGTCGCCACGCGCGACGAAATACAGCGCATCGGTTTGGGCCGGGTTGAGCGCGGCACGAATCGCCGCCTCGCTGGGCATCGCGATCGGCGTCGGCGGCAGCCCGGCACGCGTGTAAGTGTTATACGGCGTATCGCGCTGCAGGTCGACCTTGCGCAGGTTGCCGTCGAAACGCGCACCGAGTCCGTAGATCACGGTGGGATCGGTTTGCAGGCGCATGCCCAGCCTGAGCCGGTTGAGGAAAACACCGGCAATCTGCGGGCGCTCGAATGCCGCCCCGGTTTCCTTTTCCACGATCGACGCCATGATCAGCGCTTCATATGGCGTGCGGTAAGGCAAACCGGGGGCGCGTGTCTCCCAGGCGGCCATGAGTTTTTCGTGCTGAAGAAGATAGGCGCGCCGCAGGATCTGAATATCGGAGGAATGCGGCGCGTAGAAATAAGTATCGGGAAACAGCAGGCCTTCGATCCGGTTTTCTTCAGCACCGATGGCCTGCAGCAATTCGGTTTCGCTCATATCGGCGCTGTCGTTCTTCAGCAGCGGCTGCTCGGATAAAGCTGCGCGCACCTCGCGCCAATTCCAGCCTTCGATGAATTGCACCAGCGCCTGCGAGACCTCGCCCCGCTCGAATTTATCGTACAGCGCCAGCGGGGTGAGCGGCTTGTCCAGCGTATACACGCCGACCTTGAGCGAGCCGCCCTTGCCGAGCACGCGCCCGAGCAGACGGAATGCCAGCGGATGATCGACCACGCCTTCGCGCTGCAGCATCGCGGAGAGGCTGCGCAAATGCATGCCGGGCGTGACATTGATGGTTTTCGGCAAGGGCTCGATCGACAAGGGTTGCTGGCCGTACCAGGCCAGTCCGCCCGCGCCCAGCATGGCTAGCAGGCCGGCAAGCAGCGCCAATCGCTTAATCAAGGTCTTCATACAAGGCGTTATTCAAAAGTGTCGTCCAGCCCGCAGGCGGCCAGCTCGCATCGTCCAGCCTGACCACCCGGCGCACGCCGATGACGCTGTTGCAAATCATGACTTCGTCCGCAGCGAGTATAGCGGCTGGCAGCAAACGTTCGATACGGGTGGGAATGCCAAGGCGCGCGGCGGCGCGCAAC
>JBGSZD010000323.1:0-16175 GCA_041750575.1 Thiobacillus sp.
CGCGGTGGTGGCTTCGCGCTTGAGGATGTCGCGCACTTCGAGCGATAGCCGTTCGCGCAGTTCGACGTCGAGGTTGGAAAAGGGCTCGTCCATCAGGATCAGGCGCGGGCGCGGCGCCAGCGCGCGGGCGAGTGCGACGCGCTGCTGCTGGCCGCCGGAAAGCTGATGCGGATATTGCTCCGCGTGACCGGCGAGTCCGACCAGCACCAGCAATTCGGCAACACGGGTTTCGCGTGCTGTGGGCGACTCGCCGCGCAAGCCGAAGCCGACGTTGGCGGCCACGGTGAGATGCGGAAACAGTGCGTAATCCTGGAACACCATGCCGACACGGCGTTTTTCGGCGGCCAGCATCCGGCCGGGCCGGCTGACGACTTCGCCGCCGATACGGATCTCGCCGGTCTGGATGGCCTCGAAGCCTGAAATGCAGCGTAGCGCGGTGGTTTTGCCGCAACCTGACGGACCAAGCAGGCAGCCGATCGCGCCTTCCGGCAGGGTGAAGGAGAGATCGGAAATGATCTGCCGTTTGCCGTAGGACTGCGAAACCGAATCAAGCACCAACTCAGCCATGCGTGTGCGCTCCGCGCCAGGTCATGTAGATGATGGGGATGATACCGGCAACGACGATGGCAAGCGAAGGCAGCGCGGCGCGCTCCCATTCGCCTTCCGACGTCATTTCGAACACGCGCACTGCCAGCGTGTCCCAGCCGAAGGGACGGGTCATCAGCGTGATCGGCATTTCCTTCATGATGTCGACAAAGGCGAACACGGCGGCGGTCAGCAGGTTGGCGCGCAGCATCGGCAGATGCACACGCGTCAACAGGCCGGCGGCGCCGGTGCCGAGGTTTTTCGCAGCTTCGTCGATGTTGCGGCTGATGCGATGCAGGCCGCTGTCGATGGGGCCGAAGCCCACTGCCAGAAAACGCACCAGGTAGGCCAGCAGCATCACCAGCAGCGTGCCCTTGAGGATTTCGGTCCCGTCGAAGCCGAACCAGGTGCGGCCGCTGTCGATCAGCCAGTTGTCCAGCGCTGCCACCGGGATGAAGAGCCCCACCGCCAGCACCGCGCCGGGGAAGGCGTAGCCCAGTGTGGCGAGGCGTTGCGTCCACACCATCGCACTACCCGGACGATGGCGTCCGGCGTAGGCGAGCAGCAGCGCCACCGCCACCACCAGCAGCGCACCCATGCTGGCCAGTAGCAACGAATGCCAGGCGAAGCTCCAGTAACGGCTGTCGAGATCGCTGGCGATGACGTCGCGCGTCCACAGCGCAAGCTGCGTCACCGGAATGATGAAGGCCACCGCCAGCACGGCGGTTGCGTAAAAAAAGGCGAGCGCGGCGAGCGTGGGTGAGAGTTTGATCCGGCGGGAAGCGGCACTGCGCCCCACCGCACCGTAACGCATCTGCGTGCGCGAGCGCTGCTCGAACACCACCGCGACCAACACAAACAAAAGCAGGATTGAGGCGAGCTGCGCCGCTGCGGGCAAGGAAAACAGGCTATACCAAGCTTTGTAGATAGCCGTGGTGAACGTATCGTAGTTGAAGATCGCCATGGTGCCGAAGTCGGCAAGCGTTTCCATCAGCGCCAGCATCAGGCCGGCGGCGATCCAAGGCCGTGCCATTGGCAGCGCCACCCGGAAGAATCCTTGCGTGCGAGACAAACCAAGCGATTGCGCCGCTTCCAGGGCGACAGCCCCCTGCGTGGCGAAGGCATTTTTGGCGATGAGATAGACGTAGGGATAAAGCGCCAGCGACATCACCAGGATGACGCCGCCGCGCGAACGGATCTCGGGCAAGCCGGTGATGGCCCAGCCTTCGCGCAGCCAGGTTTGCAGCGGGCCGGTGAAGTCCAGCAGGCCGATGGCGACGAAGGCGGTGACGTAGGCGGGGAGCGCCAGCGGCAGCAACAGCGCCCAGTCGAACACGCGGCGGCCGGGGAATTCGCACATGGCCACCAGCCAGGCCAGCGAGACACCAAGCACGCTGACGCCGATCCCTACGCCGAGCACCAGCCACAGGGTGTTGCCGACCAGTTCGGGCAAGACGAATTCGGCCAGATGCGCGAGGATATCGCCCTCGACGTGCGCGAAAGACGAGAAGGTGACGACGACCGGCACCAGCACCAGCGCGGCGACCGCGAGCGCGAACAGCATCCAGCCGGTTGGCCGCTTGCGGGTAGGGGGTAAAGCAAAAACGCCCGAGGCGGGCGCTTTTACGGAGACAGCCAGGGAGTCGGACAAAGTGGATGCCTTACTTGGCGTGTTTATTTATAGCCTGCGCGGTCCATTAATTTTACGGCTCTGGTCTGCAGGCTACCAGCGTCTTTCACGTTGATCAGGTTCTGTTTGAAGCTGCCCCATGCCGCCACGGCTTTGTCCGGCGCGACCTTGGGGTTGACCGGATATTCCATGTTGACGTCGGCAAACAGGTTTTGCGCCTTATCGGACGACAGCCATTCGATCAGCTTCTGCGCCCCGGCCGGGTTTTTGGCGTGCTTTGTCACACCGGCGCCGGAGACGTTGACGTGTACGCCGGCGGCTTTGCTTTTCAGGTTCTGGTTGGGCCAGAAAATCGCCAGCGGCAGATTCGGCTGCTTCTCCATCAGACGACCGAAGTAATAGGTGTTGACCAGGGTGACATCGCACTGGCCGGCGGCCACGGCTTCCATCGCCTTGGTGTCGTCGGGGAAGGGTGAGGTGGCCAGATTGTTGACCCAGCCGGTGACCATGTCCTCGGTTTTTCCTTCGCCGTATTCGGTGATCATCATCGCCACCAGGCTCTGGTTGTAGACCTTCTTCGAGGTGCGCAGGCAAAGACGACCCTTCCACTTCGGATTAGCCAGGTCTTCGTAGGTCGACAGGTCGGCGGGTTTCACCTTGCTGGTGTTGTACACCAAGGTGCGGGCGCGTACCGATAGACCGAACCACTCGTTGTCCGGATCGCGCAGGTGGGCGGGCACGTTGGCGTCCAGCACCTTGGACTTGATCGGGCGCAGCAGGCCTTCTTCGGAGGCCTGCCACAGGTTGCCGGCATCGACGGTCAGCAGCATGTCGGCCGGGGTGTTATTGCCTTCGGCTTTCAGGCGCGCCATCAGCGGACCTTCCTTGTCGGTGATGAATTTCACCGCGACGCCGGTGTCCTTGGTGTAGGCGTCGAACAGCGGTTTGATGAGTTGCTCGTTGCGCGCGGAATACACCACAACTTCCTCGGCCAGTGCTGGCAGCGAAGAGGCGATGAGCGCGAGGACGGCAAGCAGTTTTGATGTGGGCATGTGGGTTTGATCCTTCTGGCAGGGCGTGTCGATAGCTAATCGTACTAAAAATGATAACGGTTATCAATAACGGCCTGTAAAAAAATGCAAACCGTTCCCCGGATTATTCGGTCCTTTCGAACTGGATCATGGTCTTCAACTCACCTTCGAACAATGCATCGACCCCAACGGCACCCGGCTGTTCGGCGATGCCAAGTCCGGGCTGAGCCTCGGGCGAAATATCAATCAGCCTGAGCACGTTCGCAGGATAAGTTACGTTCAGCGTAACCCGCATGGGGTAATAGCCGTCGAGAAACTTGCGCATAAAGGGGCCGTTGATGAGATTGAAATAGCCATTGCCGGTGTTGCGGAGTGCCCGTGTTTGCGCGGACAGGCAAAGCCGCGCGCCCGGCTCGATATTGCGCAGCTGAACACTGGCGCCCTCGATCCAGGCATGTTCGATGCGGCTGAAGGTGTCCACGCGGAGATCGCGCACATAGCCTTCGCGAAAGGTAATCTGCGCGCGCGGCACTGCATCCAGGTTGTCATGGCATTGCGACAGGCTGACCCAGCCGGAGGTCAGGCTGTCGGCGTCGATGCGGATGCGATTCTGGTGATGATGAACCGGTTTTTGTGGGAGCGTATCGAGGAAATGCAACGCGCCTTCATTGACGGCATCCGCGCTGTCGAAGCCGGGATCGCTTGCCGCCTGCGCTGTCCACCCATACACCAGCAAGGCGGCCATCAGACCGGCGCGGATCGAGCTTGAACAGGGGCTAGTCGGACGCCGCATCCAGGGATTGAATCGGAACGGACTCGGCGGCACGGCGAGCGCCATCGAAATGTTCGCGCCAGTAACGGTCTTTAAGGCTGGATACCATGACCATGCCGGTACGGCTGCTCGACGCATGAACAAACCGGTCATCGCCCAGATAAATGCCGACATGGGAAAACGCGCGCTGGAGGGTGTTGAAGAAGACCAGATCGCCGGGCTGGAGTTCGTCTTGCGCCAGCGGCTGCGTTGCCTCGCTGATCGCGCGACTGTCGCGCGGCAGTTGGAGCCCGGTCGTTTGCCGGAACACGTGACCGACGAAGCCGCTGCAATCGACCCCGGTCTCGGGCGACGTGCCACCCAGCCGATAAGGGCTGCCTACCAGGCTGACGGCATAGATGGGAATATCATCTGGCGGCGCGGCTTCGGTTGGGGGTGCCAATAGCATGGCCAGCAGTAACAACGGCAGGACGGGCTTCATCGAATGGGAATCTGCTCTATAGTTGAAACGACACTACGGCCCCTTGTGGTGAATCTTGAATTCGAGGACAGCATCATGAACGACGCACAAACCCCAGCTTCAAGCGAATCCAGTATCCCCGATAACGCGCAACTCGCGCAATGGCATGACGAGGCGGCTGCTGCCACGTCCACGCCGGATCTGCGCGAGCGGGTGCGCGAGTTGACGGCCCGCGCCCTGCATGAACGGCGCATGGCGCTGAACGACATACGCGAAATCGTTGCGGCGATCACCTCTGGCGTGGGCAGTGGTCTGACCTCGCGCGGCGGCGAGATCAAGGATGGGCTCAAGCAGGCGGTATCCGGTCTCGACGACGCCATCGGCAGCGCGGCGCAAGCCGCTTCGTACACCCTGCGTGAAGCCGCTACCCAAGGAAAGACCTTCAAGGATAACGAACTGAAAGCCAGCCTGGAGCAGTTGCGCGATCTGGAGGCACAGATCGTCGATACGCTGAAGCAGACCGCTACGCAATCCGGCGGCAAGCTGAAGGAAGAACTGGAAAATCTGAGCGACCATCTGAAAATCAGCGGCACGCGGACCGGCGAACGGGTGCGCGAGGCGCTGCAGCAGTTGGCGAGCGGCGTGAAAGCCAGCAGCGAAGCAGGACGCGCCGGGCTGGGTGAGTCGGCTGGCACGGCTACCGAGCGGCTATCCCAGGTGGCAAGCGGCATTCTGGCGGCACTCTCGGATTCGTTGAAACGGCAGAGCGAACGCCTGCGTTCCTAATCAGGTATTACCCGGCAGTGGGAACGCTGCCGGTGCCGCTTGTGGCTACAGCGGAGTCGTTGCCGCTTCAGTGGCTTACGAATCCCACGTGCTCCTTGCGGGTACACTCTCGGCTTGACTGATTTCAAATAACAACGATGCTCTGGGAAACCATTTCGGTCGTGCGCAACCTCCCGCGATTGCATGAAATTGCCACAGTGATGATTCGCTATGGCTGGGGCGATCTTGTGCGCGTGCTGGGCATAAGCGGTGTGCTGGAGCGCGCCGGGCGGATACTGCACTGGCAGAGTACCAGCGAAATCAGCCAACTCGACGCGCCGGTGCGCATCCGTCGCGCGCTGGAAGAATTGGGCCCCACCTTCGTCAAACTGGGGCAATTGCTGGCGACGCGGGTGGACATGTTTCCGCCGCACTGGATCGCCGAATTCGAAAAACTTCACAGCCAGGTACCGGCGGTGTCCTACGACGTGCTGCACGCCGATCTGGTCGTCGCCATCAAGGGCGAACCCGACGAGGTATTTTCTGCATTCGATCCGGTGCCGCTGGCGGCAGCGTCGATTGCGCAGGTGCACCGTGCCACGCTCAAGGATGGCACGCCGGTCGTCGTCAAGATTCGGCGTCCCGGCATCGAAGGCGTGATCCGGGCCGATCTGCGCATACTGGAACACGCCGCCAAATTGCTGGAAAGCGAAGTGGCGGAAACCAGGCGCTACGATCCGGTGCATATCGTCTCGCAGTTTCGCCGCTCGCTGAATCGCGAACTTGACCTGGCGAAAGAGGCGCGCAACATCGACCAGTTTGCGCGCAATTTCGCCACCGATCCGCTGGTGAAAATTCCACGGGTGTACTGGGCGTTCACCAACGGCCGCGTCAACGTGCAGGAGGAAGTCGTCGGCAAGTCGGGTGTGTCGCCGGACAAGCTCCGCGCCGCCGGGCTCGACCCCAAATTGCTGGCCGCGCGCGGGGCTGACGTGGTGCTGCGCATGGTGCTGGAGCATGGCTATTTCCACGCCGACCCGCACCCAGGCAATGTGCTGTTCCTGGCCGACAACCGCATCGGCATGATCGACTTTGGCATGGTGGGGATGCTGACCGCCGCACGACGCAACCAGATCGTAGATCTGCTACACGCGCTGACGTGCAAGGACGAGCAGGCATTGCTGCAGGTGCTGCTCGACTGGAGCGGCGAATCCGTGCTGGATGAAGATAGGCTAGCCTACGATGTGGCCGAGCTGCTGCAAAGTTACGATGATCTGCAGCTCAAGGATGTGAAAATCGGCGCGTTGCTGAACGACATCACGGCCTTGATGCGCGACAACAATCTGGTGCTGCCGGCCGATTTGACGCTGCTGTTCAAGACGCTGATCACGTTGGAGGGACTGGGCCAGCAGCTCGACCCCGAATTCCACATGATCGATCACGTGACGCCCTTCGTAGAAGACATCATTCAGCAGCGCTACACTCCGCAGGCGCTGATCGCGCGCGGGCGCAAGAGCGTGCGCGAGGCGCTGGAAGTGGTGGCCGATCTGCCGCGCGATTTGCGGCACTTGTTACGGGATGTGCGCCGGGGACGAGTGAAGATCGATCTCGACTTGAAGCGACTCGATCATTTCGGCCACCAACTGGATAGCGCTAGCAACCGGTTGACCATGGGTATCCTGACGGCTTCGCTGGTCATCGGCTCCAGCATCATCATGACGGTGGAAGGCGGCCCTCAGTTGTTCGGGCTGCCGTTTTTCGGTTTGCTGGGATTCCTGATCGCGTTTTTCAACAGCCTGTGGATCATTTTCTCGATCTGGCGATCAGGCAAGCACTGAGGCCCCAGTCTTATATGACGAATGTGGCGCCGGTGTCAGCGACAGCCTTGCTGGCCAGCTGCGCCAGCGGTACCGGGTGGCCCAGCAGATAACCCTGGACGTGGGCGAAACCCAGGCTTACGACCTTGTTCAGCACCGCCTCGGTTTCCACGCCTTCAGCCACCAGCGCATAGCCGGCGTCGGTCATCATGCGGGCAAAATCCGCTACTACCTGGCCGGCACGGGTGTCTTCACCCAGTTTTCGAACCAGCGAGATATCGAACTTGACCACGTCGACCGGCAAGTCCACCAGATAGCGCAAAGGCGAGTAACCGGTTCCGAAATCGTCCATGGCAATGCGGAAATGCACCGTGCGCAACAGGTCGAGATAGGTCCGCACTTCGGTCATTTGCGTGATCAGCGAGGTTTCCGTGATCTCCAGCATCAAGGGATGGCTCGCATTGTGGCGCGACAACTCCAGCAGGTGTGACACCACTTCGGGATGCGAAATACTCTGCGCGGAGAGATTGATGGACATCCCCATGCCGGCGGGCAGCTGCCCGGACGTCAGATCGATGTCGACCTGCTTAAGCACCGCGAGATCGAATTCGGTTTCGAGACGGCGGCTGCTGACCACCGGCAGAAACGCGTTCGGCAGGATGAGTTCATCGCGGTAGCGGATACGCGCCAGCGCCTCGTAATAATCCACCTGGCGGTCGGGCAGCCCGTGGATGGGCTGGTAATGCATTTCGATCATGCCGGGTGTGGCCAGCGCCTGGAATAGTGCGCTGGTTTCGCGGCTGGCCACCAGCGTCTGCGAGGCACGCTCGGTATCGTCGCCGTACAGTGCGATGCGGGTACGCCCCGGCTGTTTGGCGGTATACATGGCGATGTCGGCCTGCTTCGGCAGTTCATCGATACGGGCGAGCTGATCGGCGCCGCAGAAGGCGACGCCGATGCTGATGCCAACCGGTTCGTTGATACCCAGCTCGCTGAAACTGGCCGCATCGATCAGGCTCTGGCAGCGTTGCGCGATCTGCTTGGCCTGGGCCGGCGTGGTGCGCGACAGGAAGGTGGCGAACTCGTCGCCGCCCAGTCGATACAGGCGGTCGTTGGCACGCAGCGCCATCACCAGCGCATCGGCAATAATGGTCAGCACGCGATCGCCCTTGGCGTGACCGTAGGTGTCGTTGATGGTCTTGAAGCGGTCGCAGTCGAACAGTAAAAAGGCCACGCCTTGCGGCGCGGTTTTCAGTTCCTCGTGGAAGCGTTGCCAGTCTTCTTCGTAGGCGCGCCGGTTGTAGCAGCCGGTGAGTGCGTCCTGGCGCGCCTGCGAGCGGAATTCGCGATTCTGGTGCTCCAGCGAACCGTGCAGATCGCGCAGCTGCAGCTGGTAATCGTGCAACGAGCGGCGGATGGTTTCCAGTTCGGTGACGTGCATGGCGCGCGCGCGCGCGGCGCCGAGATTGAAGCGGCCTTGCTGCATGGCATCGATATCTTTCGATAGCAGATGCAGCGGGCGCATCAGCAGACGGTTGTAGACCAGGTAGCCCAGCAATCCGGTGGCGACCAGCAATGCAAACAGCGCCAGCAAGGCCTGCGACAAGATGGTCTGGAAGCGCAACTGGTTGCGATCGATGCGGGCGCTGTAGCTGAGCCGGGAAAACAAGTCTTGGGGCGCCAGCGTTTCGCCGGCCTTGAGCATCAGCTTGACGCTGGCCATGTCGGCGAAATGGAAATCCTCCTGGCTCAGCAGTTCAGACATGAAGTCGACCCGGATCAGCCCGTGGCCCAGCAGCGATCTTCGCTGTTCGTCGCTGAACACTGGAAACGCCTGATAGAAAATAATCGCGCCGGCCTCGTTGCTCAGCCAACTGGATGGCTGATACGCGGCAATGCCAGCGGGTAGTCGAGCGGGCAGCTTGTGGCGCGTCGGGTTGGGGGCAAGCGGTGCGCCTGACGGAATGTAGAGGCCGGCGCGGGCATGGCGGCTGGTCAGCATGCCGCCTGCATAGACCCGCTGGTCGCGCCAGTAGGTGTAATACTCGGGCGCAACCAGTTGCTGTCGGGTTTCATCCCAGCGTGCGAGATTGTCGGCCTGACTGGCCATTCTGCGGAATAGCCGCTCGGTCGCGGCGGCGAGTTCGGATTGCGCCGCTTCCTGATTGCTGTTCGCGAGATTCTGCGACACGTTGCGCGTCTGGTAGGCGGCAAATCCGCCGATCAGACTCGCCATGACCAGCAACCCGGTCACGAGCACGAGCGCGATCTGCTTGATGGAAACGGTACCGGGCCATTTCATTTTGCCGGCGACTCCCCGATGCGGGCCAGGAATGCCAGCGTGTGTTCCTGCAGATCGAATTCGTGCTGGCCGTCCATGAAATGATTGGCGCCTTTCACAATCACCATGCGGGTTCGGATGTGCCGTAGCGCCTTCATCCAGTTGTCGCCCAGCATACTGTCCTCGTCGCCCATGATAAGCAGCCCGACGACAGGCGATTGCTTCAGCGCCGCCAGCGTGTGTGCCTGATCCCAGCGAACGTAGGACAGCAGGTCTTCGGGTGTCGAGGTGTAACTCCGGCAAAACGACAGCGGCTGGGTCACCAACTCGCGCTGCTTGCTCGCTATGCGGTTTTCCAGTTGCGCGATCAGGGCGGGGCGGGGCGTCGTGCCGATTCGCGCTTCGATCAGCGATGCGCCAATGAAAGCCTTGACGGCGGCATCCGGCTGCGCGGTGAGATAGGCGAGGTGCTGCAGGCTGCCGAAACTGTGGCCGAGCAACACGATGGAGCGGTGGCCGTTCGCCTTGAGCCAGGCAACCCAGCGGCCGATTTCGGCCACGTCGTTGTCCATGCTGTGCTTGTGTACGGCCTCGCAGGCGAGGCTTTGCGCGCGGGCCGGGATGTTCAGGCTGAGCGTGGGCGACAAAACCGTATATCCGGCGTCGTGCAGGCCGCGCGCCAGCGTGGCAACCGTGGGGAACTCGCGCGTTTGCAGAAAGCCGTGCAGCAGCAACACGACCGGTTTGTCGCGCTCACCGACCAGATATTCCGCGCTGGCACTGATACCGGGACGCACGTCCTGAAACACGATCGCGCCGTGAGCGGCGGGAAAGGCCCAGAAAATCAGGCAGAACAGGAAAAAGCGCATGGCGGGAAAGAGGGCAATAGCTACAGACTTTACGGCACTGGCCAGACAAAACTGTAGGCGCCGGCTACCAGCCGAATGGGAGGCGGATGCTACACTCATCCCGAATCCGAGCCCAAGATGTTTGATCTGAAAAATCTATTTTCCGCCGAGGGTGCGTGCGCCGCGACCCTGCCGGGCTGGCGCTCGCGTCCGCAGCAATTGGCCATGGCCGAGGCAGTCGAGCAGGCGATCGCCGACAACGGCGTGCTGCTGGCTGAGGCCGGCACCGGCACCGGCAAGACCCTGGCCTATCTGGTTCCGGCCTTGCTGTCGGGCGGCAAGGTCGTGATCTCCACCGGTACCAAGGCGCTGCAGGATCAGTTGTTTCATCGCGATCTACCGGCCGCGCGCCGCGCGCTCAAATCGCCGGTCAAGGTGGCCCTGCTGAAAGGCCGCGCCAATTACGTCTGCCATCATCATCTGCAGCGCAATTTGAGCGACGGTCGCTTTGCGCACCGCGATGATGCCGCCTGGCTCGCCAAAATCGCCCGCTTCGCCGAAACCACAACGAGCGGCGACCGCGCCGAAGCCGAGGGCATCCCCGAAGATGCCACCGCTTGGCATTACGCCGTCTCCAGCCGCGACACCTGCCTGGGCAGCGAATGCAGCCATTTCAAGGACTGCTTCGTGATGGCCGCGCGCAAGGCCGCGCTCGACGCCGAAGTCGTGGTGGTGAATCATCATCTGTTTTTTGCCGACCTGTGGTTGAAGGACGAGGGCGTCGCCGAACTGTTGCCTGCGTGCAATACAGTCATCCTCGAAGAAGCGCACCAGCTGGCCGAAACCGCTGCGCAGTTCTTCGGCGAAACGCTGTCCGTCGCGCAGTTGCTCGACCTGGCCGGCGATACCAAACGCCTGGCGGCGGTGAAGGCAGGGGACTTCCCTGCATTGCGGCGTTCAGCCGAGGATTTGACCAAGGCCGCGCGCGACCTGCGTCTGGCTTTTCCACAGAACCCGGTCAAGTCGACAGTCGCGGAACTGACGCGCTACGACAAATGGCCGGACGCGCTGAAAGCCCTGTTGTCGGCGCTGGACGAAACGGCAAAGCTGCTGGAATCGCAAGCCGAGCTCGACGCCGACCTGAAAAACTGTTTCGAGCGCGCACAAGCGGTGCAGGCCACCCTGGCCAGCTGGCAGCGCGACGACGATCCCGATAATCCGCGCGTGCGCTGGCTCGAAACCACCCTGAGTTCGCTGCTGCTGCATGCCACACCCTTGTCGGTCGGTGCCATGTTTGGCGCCAAGCTCACCGAACGCGCACAGGCGTGGATTCTGACGTCGGCGACGCTCTCGGTCGGTGGCGACTTCACCCACCTGAAAACGCGCCTTGGCATTGAGGAAGCCAACACCCTGTGCGTCGACAGTCCCTTCGACTACCCGCGCCAAGGTGTGCTCTACGTCCCGCAGAATCTTCCCGCGCCCAACACGCCCGAGTTCACCGAGGCCGTCGTCAACGCCGCCTTGCCCGTGCTGGAAATCAGCCAGGGCCGCGCGTTCATCCTGTTCACCAGCCTGCGCGCACTGGAAAAAGCCCGTGGCCTGCTGATCGACGCGTTCAAATTCCGTGGTTGGGACTACCCGCTGCTGGTGCAGGGCGACGCGCCCAAGAATGAACTCCTCGCGCGTTTTCAGCAGGCCGGCAACGCCGTGCTGCTCGGCAGCCAGAGCTTCTGGGAAGGCGTCGACATGCCCGGCGAGGTGCTGTCGGTCGTCATCATCGACAAGCTCCCCTTCCAGCCGCCGGATGATCCCGTCGTCGCCGCGCGCATTGCCCAGGCCGAGAGAAACGGCGGCAAACCCTTCATGGATTACCAGTTGCCGCATGCGGCGATCAGCCTGAAGCAGGGCGCGGGGCGCCTGATCCGCACCGAGACCGATCGGGGGGTGCTGATGATTTGCGATACGCGGCTGGCGGACAAGCCTTATGGCAAGTTGTTGTTGAACGCGCTGCCAGCGATGACTCGGACAAGAAAGCTGGAAGTGGTCGAGCGGTTTTTTGCCTCGTATGAAGCTTCACCCGTCATTGCGAGCGAAGCGAAGCAATCCAGTCCGGGTTATTAGTGCGAAGCACACCTCAGCGCTGTCAACAATAGTGAAGAATTCCGCAAGACAACGGACCGTTGGTCGGGGGTAGCCCGGCGGCTAGTTACTTTTCTTGTCTCGCCAAGAAAAGTAACCAAAAGTGACGGGGGGTGAGATAAATACCAAGGGTGAGGTGAGATAAATGGGATATGGCGGGAACAAACGAACGTTAGTGGGATAGGCAAAATAAAACGAAGTCCCACACAGTAAAACATCAAGGCGCCAAAAAATCAGCCACCGTATCGAGGATGCTTCCGGCATCTGAATCGCTGATCCCGAGAAAAGGCCGGGCAGGGATATCGCCCCACAAATTCTTGAATTTAGATTTCTTGCCGCCGAAATGCATCATGGCGGCCTGAACCTCTGGACTGCCCACAGCCACGCTGTCGTTATCCGCCTGATAGTTGATCCGGGTCGACAGGGCCTTGGTTTCACCGATCAATGGCTTCTTGTTGACCAGCCGGGTCATCCCTTTCTTGGTCAGCCCGCCACGTTTCCCGAACGTTCTGGTGTAACGGCGCAGGTAATTAAGAAGCGTGACGTCTGAGTTCTCGATCCAGCGCTGGCCATCGGGGTCGGTGCTCGTCTGAAAGCGTTGCTTGGTCGAATCGACCAGCAATTCACCAATTGCAACCATCAACGGCCGAGGCCGCTCAACGCTGGATATCACCCGCCGCAATACGCGCAGCAGCTCAGCGTCTTGAATTTCGGCCTCAATCATGGCCGGCCACGCCGCGCTTTAACGCGGGCAATATCGGCCAGGAGATCCTGGCGAAGCGCCTCCGGCAGGTTCTCGGCCTTGGCCTCGATCGAGCGTTCGACCGTCGTCGCGCCAGGCATATAGTCCCAGCCCTTTCCGATCCCGCTGGGCTGCCCATCTGGATCGGTGCCGTCATCCGGACCTTGATCGACGATCCTCCCATTGAGTCGCATCGCATCGCGCTCAGAAACCGCCACCACATAGCACATACAGCCGAAATCATTAGGCGGGTAGTGGGCGCGGAACCACTGATCGTCTGCCGGAAGCACCAGGCCATTCCAGCTCACATGCAGCGGCCGTGGATTCAGCACGCCGTCTGAATGCCGGTACATCCAAAAAGGTTTGATGCGCAGCAGATCAGGATCGCGCAGCTGCTTGAGCCGGCCGGCGGCATAGCTGCTGGTCAGATTGGTCTGGAAAATAACCCGAGTCCGCCAGTTGCGTTCCCCCCGGTAGTCCCAGCCGTGGCGCCCCACAATACTGTCGAAGTCCTTGCGGAATGCCTCGATCCCCGTTCCCTTGGTGATCGCAACGTCCACCGCCGCAGCCAGATCAGCCAGCAGATCCGCCTTCGCGGCACCGGCGACCATGAACGCCACGTCGTGCTGCTCGCGCATCATGTCCGTCCAGCGCTCGGTCAGCACCTGCTTACCGAGTTTCGCCTTGAAAAAGTCGATCTGCTCAGCAAAAGGCAAGCGGGCGGAACTCACCGCCAGCTTGCCAACACCCACATTCAGCGGCATATCAGGACCGGATCAGATCGGATTCGATGCCAACATCGAACCGACCGCCCGCCTCGGCCGCAGAGAAGCCCATCTGCATCACACCAGCCAGCGCCGCCGGATCCAGATCGCCATACGACGCCAGCAGCATATCGCGCAGCGCTTCCATGCTCTCTGCCTGGTCGACCATCACCCGGATTTGATCAAGCCACGCCCGCAGCGGGTCGGCAGCAGCATCCTGCAGATTTCCCGCCAGCGTGCCCGCCGGATTGCGATCGATCGGCTGCTCAGCGCGCAGTGCTGCACGCAAACCAACCGGCGCCGGCGCGCGGCTGAACGTCATCACCGCCTCGCCTTCCTTCGGCAGCGGAATATTCAGCTTCTTCTGGGCCCACTCCAGCGGGATCTGCAGCCCGCCTTCCACCAGCTTCGGCAGCGCGTCGGCATAGGTCTTCATATCCTCCGGCTCAACCACCTCGAACACGAACTGCGGGCAGCGCTTGATGTCCGTCAGCCCGCGATTGAACATCAACATCGGGAAAATAAGGTCACGCGTCAGCGTCGACTGCAGCTGCTTCGCGTCCGACTTCAGCAGGTCGATCCGCACATCGTTGTCCACCTCGGCCCCGGCCAGCGAGCCCTTGCGCGCGGAATCGTTGCCCACGTTCTGGCCCAGCACAGCCTTCGACACCGTGCGCTCGCACCACTCGATCATCCACGCGAACGGATCGTGCGACCCTTTCGCTGCATCCTTGAACTCAACCATCATCCCCTCAGGAATGATGCCGGCCGCCGCATGGCCGATGTTGATTACCGCATTCAGCAGCGTCCTGCGCTCATCCGGCGTCGCAGTGCTCGGGTATTTACCCAACCGCAACGGCAAACCGTGAATTTCCAGAAATTCGGCCAGATCCCGCGCCGAGTAATTCCGAAACAAATAGGGCCACGCCAACGACCGAAACAACCCGCTGCGCGCCAGATAGCCGCTTTTCGCCTTGTGCTTGTGCACCATCCATCCACCCGGCCACAACGCCTCCCCGTCCCCACTGGAAGCTGCGCGCAGGCGCAGATTTGTGCGCGTCTCGCGGTCCAGCGTGAACCAGGAATGCGGCTGCAGCGTCAGCGATTTCGGCAGCAGCAGCTTCTGTTCGCGGCCCCACTCGATCTCCTGGCACGAATAGCCATGCCCGATCGCAGACAGCGCATCCAGCTGCACATCCTCGAAATCAGGCACGTCCAGCAACCATTCCGTCACCTCATCGGCCAGTTTCTTCTCCGCGGCGCTCGCGTTGCGCGGCGGCGCAACCCGCCAGGGTACCGTTAACATCGCCCGACGGCGCTTACCCATTTCGGCCAGAATATGCGTGTCGCGCTCCTCCATATCGTCGAACAGCTCGGCCTGCCCGGTCAGATCGCCCTGCTCAGCGCGCAGAAAAATCGTGTGCATACGCTGCGGCGTCAGCCCGCGCCCCGGGTGATTGGCAAACTCCCGGTGCAGCGACGCCATCTGCGCCGTTTGTGGCGTGTCGAGCGCCTCACGCTGGATCGGCTGGCCGCGTGCGTCGAGTAATGTAGGCATCACAAAGCCCCCTCAATCTGGTTGAATTCGTTATCGGCGTCAGCATCGGTGTCGAAATCGGCATCCCAGCGGCTGGTTTTGGCTGGGCCTGAGGTGTATTCGATTTCGGTCGGTTCGCGCAGGCTGGCGTCATAGGCCAGCAACTTGGATATCGCCGAGTCGCCGTGGCGGCTGGTGCCGCTGTCGCCGGTGCGGCGGGTGGCGGGCAGCATCGGGATGCCGCGCACCACTTCCATCGCGCGCAGGTCGTCGAGCTGGTCGCTGTCGCGCGGGATCTCGATGGTGCCGTCTTCGAACGCAGCCTTGAACGGCGCGGTGTGCTCGCGGTACCAGGTCTGCGACAGCATCACCTGCTCGATGCGGGTGGCGCCGTAGCGCTGCATCGCCACCTCGGCCAGGTAGTGGCCGTTGCCGCGCGCGTCAAGGTTGCCGGCGTAAAAATGCGGCAGGCGGTCGGCGATGTAGAACAGGATCTGACGCTGCTGCTCGAACGGCACGTCTGACAGCTCGACGCTGAACGGAAACCGCCGCGTTAAGTTCGCCAGCACCTGGAATGGATCGATCACAGACAAGTCGCCCAGGCGGCCAAAGTCCATGCCAAAGCCGGAGCGCAGCGCGGGGTCGAGCCCGGCCAGAACCGGCCGCACGGTCTTGTCGAGCCAGTCGGCCACCTCGGCTTCGCGCAGGTGGGCGGGCCATTGTGCGAATCCGGCCGGCGGCTTGTAGCGCAATACCGGCACATCGATCATGCGCGCCTCGATCAGCGCGCGCGAGATCCACGCG
>JBGSZD010000324.1:0-4326 GCA_041750575.1 Thiobacillus sp.
AGCGCAGTGAGCACGATGCCGAACACCACCGCGCGCACCGTGACGCCGACCGCCAGAATATAACCGCGCGCCGGCTCGCCCAGCCAGCGCGTGGCCACGCCGCGAAACTGCGACAACACCTCGTCGCCGTGGCGAAACAAAAAGAACAGCGCAAACACGGCGATGACGAATTTCGCCGCGTTGCGTCCCACCCCGCCAGCCAGCGCCTTCAGTGCGGTGGCATCCATCAAACCCAGCGCATCCAGTTGCGCACGCGCCCACTCAGGATCGCCCTGTACCCGCTGATATTGCGTGATCGCCCACTCACTCGCGGGCCAGTCGTGCACGCCGGCAGGCAACGGCGGCAGTCCCTCAGCGGCCAGCCGCTTGAGGATGGCCGACGCCGTTGCCACGTCGCCGACCAGGGTGAACATCACCCACAGCAACGGCAGCAACAGGGTGGCCGCCACGCCCAGCGTCATCAGCAGCGCTGCCAGATTGTCGCGTTGCGGCAGGCGTTGCCGCACCCATTGATGCAGCGGCCAGGTGACGTAGGCCAGGATGCCCGCCCATGCGAGCGAGGCGAAGAATGGCGACAGTACCCAGAAGGTCGCGCCAAAAATGAAGATCAGGAACGCGAAGGCCACAATGCGGCGTGCAAGCGGCGAGTCGATATTGGTCGGCATGGGAAGCCCTCGTCAGACCAGCGGGCGCTGCGCGTCAGCGCGACGCGGATGGTTTACGCGTCACCCACAAGCTGGCAAACATGAAGGTCACGATGATGAGGCCAACGATGCCGAGCGACAATCCCACCGGAATCTTGTAGAAATCGGCCACCAGCATCTTGGCGCCCACGAACACCAGCACCATCGCCAGGCCGTACTTCAGCAGATGGAAGCGTTCGGCCATGCCGGCGAGCATGAAGTACATCGCACGCAAGCCGAGGATGGCAAAGATGTTCGAGGTGAACACAATGAAGGGATCGGTGGTGATGGCGAAGATCGCCGGGATCGAATCGACCGCGAAAACCAGGTCGGACAGTTCGATCATGACCAGCACCAGGAACAGCGGCGTGAACACGCGCACGCCGTTTTCCCGCACCCAGAATTTCTCGCCTCGATAGTCCGGCGTCATGCGGATATGCCGCTTGACCCAGACGAGCGCCGCGTTCTTGCCGAGGTCCGGCTCGGCCTCCGCCGCCATCAGCATCTTCACCCCGGTAAAGACGAGGAAGGCGCCGAAGAGATAGAGCACCCAGTGGAATTCCGTCACCAGCCAGGCACCTGCCAGAATCATCGCGGCGCGCATGACGATGGCGCCGATCACGCCGTAGATCAGCACGCGACGCTGGTATTCCGCCGGCACGGCGAAGTAACCGAAGATCATCAGGAAGACGAAGATGTTGTCGACCGCGAGCGCCTTTTCAATCAGGTAGCCGGTCAGGAACTCCATCGACTTGGCCTCGGCGACCTCGGCGCCGTACGCGCCCTTGAGATGCCACCACAAGCCGAGGTTGAACAGCATGGCCAGCGAGAACCACACGAACGACCACGTTGCCGCTTCCTTGAAGCTGACCTTGTGCGCCTTGTTGCCACCAACCAGAAACAGGTCGACGGCCAGCATCACCAGCACGAAGCCAATGAACGCGCCCCACATCCAGGGTTCGCCAATATGCAGCGCAGCGTCCATGCTACTTCCCGATCCGGATCAAGGCTTACTGCACCGCACGCAAGGCGGCGATGCGTTCTTCCAGCGGCGGGTGCGTCATAAACAGACGCTTCAGACCGCTGGCACCACCACCGGCGATGCCGAATGCGGCCATTTTTTCCGGCAATGGCGCCGGGTGCAGACTGCCCAGGCGCTGCAACGCGCCGATCATGTTTTCCTTGCCAGCCAGACTGGCGCCGCCGCGATCAGCGCGGAATTCACGCTGGCGCGAAAACCACATGACGATGATCGAGGCCAGCGCGCCAAGCACCAGCTGGGCGATGATCGTCGTGATCATGAAACCGATGCCATGGCCGTTTTCGTTTTTGAACACCACCCGGTCAACCGTGCTGCCGATAACGCGCGAAAAGAAGATGACAAAAGTGTTGACCACGCCCTGGATCAGCGTCAGCGTCACCATGTCGCCGTTGGCGACGTGGGCAATTTCGTGGCCGATCACGGCTTCAGCTTCTTCGCGTGTCATCGCCTGCAGCAAACCGGACGACACCGCGACCAGTGCATTATTCTTGTTCATGCCGGTGGCGAAGGCGTTGGCCTCGGGCGTGTCGAAAATACCGACTTCGGGCATGCCGATTCCGGCATCCGCCGCATATTTCTTCACGGTCTCAACCAGCCAGAACTCGGTTGAGTTCGACGGTGTATCGATCACACGCACGCCCATGGATTTCTTCGCCATCCATTTGGAGATCGCCAGCGAAATGAGCGAACCACCAAAACCGAACAAGGCTGCGAAAACCAGCGCGTTCATGTTAAAGCCATAGCCCTCCAGGCTGGGACTGATACCGAACACGCTCATGGCGACAGACAGCACCAGTAGAATGGCCATGTTGGTGGCGAGGAACAGAAAAATGCGTTTCATGGTGTTCTCCTTGAATGAAGGGCACAGCCCTTTGATGAACAGGCAACAGGATACAGACGCCCAAGCAACAATAAAATTCGATTTTTATACTGCTATTGTTCGGTTTTAACGATTCGAGCCCAGCACTCCGCCCCGCCATGCTGAACTACAAACACCTGCATTACTTCCGCACCGTCGCCAAAGCCGGCGCGATCAATCGTGCCGCCGAGAAGCTGCACCTGACGCCGCAGACATTATCGGGCCAGATCAGCGCGTTCGAAACGCGCCTTGGCGTGGCGCTGTTCCGCCGCAGCGGGCGACGGCTCGAACTGACCGATGCCGGCCGCACCGCGCTGGCTTACGCCGACGACATCTTCCATGTCGGCGCCGAACTCGAGGAAGCCTTGCAAAACCGCGCCGCCGCCCCGGTGCATCCGTTTCGCGTCGGCATCGCCGACGTGGTGCCCAAAGCCATCGCCTATCAACTGCTCGCGCCCGCGCTTGCGCTGCCCGAACCAGTGAAACTCGTTTGCAAGGAAGACCGGCTGCAACAGCTCGCCGCCGAGCTCTCGATCCACCGGCTCGACATGGTGCTGGCCGACCGGCCACTGCCTTCCAGCATGGACATCAAGGGTTACAGCCACCCGCTCGGCGAATGCGGCATCGCCTTCCTCGCCGCGCGCAGTGTCGCCAAAAAGCTGGCGCCGGACTTTCCCGCGTGCCTGGATGGCGCGCCGCTGCTGATTCCCGGGGAAGACAGCGCATTGCGCGTGCCGCTGTTGCGCTGGCTGGAGAAAAAGGGGGTCGCTGCCACCATCGTCGGCGAATTCGACGACAGCGCGCTGATGAGCGCCTTCGGCGAGGCGGGCGCGGGGGTGTTCCCGGTGCCGCTCACAACCGCGCCAGAAGCGATGAAGCAGTACAAGGTGATCGAACTGGGGCGGACGCTGGATATCCGCGAACGCTACTTCGCCATTTCGGTGGAGCGGCGATTGAGCCATCCGGCGGTGCTGGCGGTGAGCGAGGCGGCGCGGCGCAGCTTTGCGCCGGGCAATGCATAAGTTTGCAGACGACTCAGTCAGGTTCGGCATCAAGCCAGCGCACCGCCTCGGCAGGCGTCATCACCCGGAACAGCGGTGCGCAGCGGTGGCGCAACTTCAACACCGCGCGATCCTTGCTGACCAGCACCGCGGCACGCACAGCCGCAGCCAACTCGATGAATTTCTGGTCATCGGGATCGCTGCAAGGGGGCAGACTGGCGACCGCCTCAACGTCCGCCACCTTTTCCGACAGGACTTGATAGCGTGCGAACAGCGCTGCCTGCCGCGCCGCATCCAGGGCGAATTCCGGATAGCCCAGCACGCGCCGCCATTCCTCCAGCGTGGCATCCGTCGCCACGCAACGCACACGGCCCGCTTCCAGCGCGTGCCGCAAAGGCCGCGCAACGACATCGTCGAACAACAGCAAGTCGAACACCACGTTGGTGTCGAGCACCAGCAAGGGTTTGTCCGGCTGCCGTTTATTCAAGCGAAGTATGCTCGGCGATGAATTCGCGCACCCAGTGCTCGGGCTTGGCGCTGGCGAAGCGGCCGACGATTTCGCCTTTGACGAACAGCAGCACGGTGGGAAAACCGCGCAGGCCGTAGCGCCCGGCGAGCTTCATATTGGCGCCCTCGTCCACCTCGACCTTGGCCAGGCGAACCTTGCCGGCGTGATGCGCGATCACGCGCTCCAGCACCGGCGTCAGCGCGCGGCAGGGCGGGCACCAGTCGGCCCAGAAA
>JBGSZD010000325.1:0-2492 GCA_041750575.1 Thiobacillus sp.
CGGCGTCCATCCCGTCACCACGGAAGAGTTCGAGACTTTCGCCCGCGCCACCGGCTGGCGGCCGCGCGAGGATCTAGTGTGGCTGTCCGGCCGCAAGCCGGCGATCAACGTGCGGCAGACCGATGCGCTCGACTATTGCGCCTGGCTTACCCAGGAAACCGGCCATCGCTATCGCCTGCCCACCGAGCAGGAATGGGAATACGCCTGCCGTGCCGGCGCAGCAACGGCCTATCCGCAGGGCGACCGCATCGGACCGGGGGACGCGCTCTACAACGCCAGCCAGGGCTTCGACGCCATGCGTCCCAAACGTCCGCGCCTGCTGTCGCGCTGCTTCGTTCGCTGCGGGGCAATGGACGTCGGCAAGTTCAAACCCAACCGCTGGGGCTTGCACGACATGATGGGTAATGTGTGGGAATTCACCGCCAGTGCATGGACGCGCGACCATGCCAGCCTGCCGGAGCGGGCACAACCGGGCAAGGCGCAGGCGGTGGTGACGAAGGGGGGTTCGTGGTTCGACGGACCGGAAGATTGCCGCGCCGCTGCACGCCGCCGCCGGCTGGAAAACGAGCTGGATATCAATCTCGGTTTTCGCGTGGTGCGCGAAATTTAAAAGCATCCGCGTGGTGCGCGAAATTTAAAGCAGCCGCGCAGAACACGAAACCTGGCCAAAGCCGCGAATCAGACTGCCAGTTCTTCCTCGGCCTGAACCAGAGCCTGCGCAAACCGCGTGCCGCTTTCCCAGGCGCGTTCGACGCCTGCACCGGCGATGCCGTCGCCGATGAGGGCGACGCGATTCTCGCGATCGCTCAGCCAGAATCCGCCCGCGCTGCTGCTGGGCCGCGCCAGCTTCCATAAATGGGCCGCCTCGATTTCGACCGGCCATTGCAGCCCCAACAAGCCCATCAACGCCGAGGCCGCGCGGGTGCCGGCTTCTACGACCGAGACCTGGAGATAGGTTTCGGCGAATTCGTGGGTACTGTGCACCGCCCATACGCCGGCGCCCTCGGCCTGGCGCACCGCAATGTTCAGCATGTCGTCGTCGAACTGGATCACTTCGGCGTCGGGGCCGCCTTCCCAACGCATCAGAAACGTCCAGATCGGACGATAGTGCACGCTTTCCGCCAGGCGATCACGCAAGCGTGGCAACGCTTCGAGCATGGGAATCGCCTGCGGCGACGGCACGCTGCAAATGACGCAATCGTATTCACCCCGGATTTC
Source organism: Thiobacillus sp. (assembly GCA_041750575.1). Taxonomy (GTDB): domain Bacteria; phylum Pseudomonadota; class Gammaproteobacteria; order Burkholderiales; family Thiobacillaceae; genus Thiobacillus. The sequence goes on from JBGSZD010000325.1 coordinate 1,219, forward strand.
GCCGCTTTCCAGAATCAGGGTGCGTGGGCGGATGGTGGCAACGCGTGTCTGCGTATGCAGCCGTGCGGTGCCCAACAGATTGCGCACCAGTTGCGAGGTAGGGATCAACGGCCGGTAATGGTTTTGCAGGTGCGCTTGCGCCCACGATACGGTCGCGCGCCCTTTCCATATTTTGCCGCGCACCGGAACGAGCCATCCCTGTCGCACCCACTCGCGCAACTGGCTGCGAAAGGGATCGCGTTTGGCTGAAATGAACTGCGAACCCAGTGTCGCCCAGCCTTCTTCAAAGCGGCGGGTCGAGAGACGTCCACCCGCGCCGCGCGCCTTGTCGAATATGTCGACTTCCCAGCCGGCAGCCGCAAGTACACCCGCGCAACTTGCGCCGGATATGCCTGCGCCTACGATGCCTGCTCTGAGCGTGGTTCTTGACGCTTTAACGTCTATAGAACCACGGCCTACCCCCTGCGGGTGGAGTTTTGTCATGTTTGTTGCTTCCCTTGTCGTGGCTCGGTTACGGCCGGCGAGATCCTGATACGTGCGCTGCTTTCCATAAAGCGATCTTCGCACGACCACCGAACTCTATCAGTAAATTATTATGTATAAATAAACTGACTACAAAGGGGGAAGATAGGTTCCGTTCAACCCAACTTTTTGAACATGGCCAAATGTGGAATACCCGCTTCCTCGTATTCGGCACCTTCCACGATAAAACCGGCGCGCCGGTAAAACCCAACCGCTTGAATTTGTGCGCTGAGTCGCGCAAATGAGTGGCCGTGCGCGCGGGCTGCAGCAAGCACCGTGTTCAGCAAGACGCGGCCCACGCCCAGCCCACGCCAGGCTGGGAGCACCGCCATGCGGCCAATATGGCCGTCGGGCAGCAGGCGGGCGCAACCGATCGAACTGCCGTCAGCCGCGGCAACCAGCCAATGCGACGAAACGGCATCGTGCTCATCCCATTCCATCGCCGCGGGCACGCCCTGCTCTTCGATGAAAACCGTGCGCCTCACTGCACACAGGCGCGCCGCATCGTGCGCCATGTCGGTTTCGATAATCGTGTAGGTCGCCATCAGTTGGCTGCGACAAAATGTCGCGCCGCACGACGGCCGCGAGCCGCCTCGACGCCGCGCAAAGCCGCCAGCCCAAGGACAAAATAACTGCCGGTGATGAGCAGCGACTGGCGATGATCGCCCTGCGTCACCCAGCTCGCGATCCCGTAGGTGAGCGGGCCGATGATGGAGGCGAGCTTGACCGCCAGTCCCCACAGCCCGAAGAAT
>JBGSZD010000326.1:0-3095 GCA_041750575.1 Thiobacillus sp.
ACCAGCCTGATCGCGTCGGCGAAATTCAACGCACCTGCCGCGACCAGCGCAGCGTACTCGCCCAGGCTGTGACCGGCCAGCAACGCAGGTGTCGCACCGCCTGCCACCTGCCACACACGCCACGTGGCGATGTCGGCCGCCAGCATCGCGGGCTGCGTGTTGATGGTCTGATTCAGCAATTCGACCGGGCCGTCAGTAACCAGCGCCCAAAGATCCTGACCCAGCGCGTCGGAGGCTTCGGCAAAGGTGGCACGCACTTCGGCGCGCTCGCCCCAGCCCTGCATCATGCCGACCGATTGCGAACCTTGCCCAGGAAATACGAAAGCCAGTTTCATAAAAATGTCTCTGTTAATACTTGAGGAGCGCGGAGCCCCAGGTAAAGCCGCCGCCAAAAGCTTCCATCAGCACCACCTGGCCGCGCTGGATGCGGCCGTCTCGCACCGCCACGTCGAATGCCAGCGGTACCGACGCGGCCGAAGTATTGCCGTGCCCAGCGACGGTGGTCACCACGTTGTCCATGCTCATGCCGAGCTTTTTCGCGGTGGCGGAAATAATGCGGATATTGGCCTGATGCGGCACCAGCCAGTCGATGTCGGATTTCTGCAGGCCGTTGGCTTCCAGGGTTTCATCGACAATGCGGTCGAGCGTGTTGACCGCCATCTTGAATACGGCGTTGCCTTCCATGCGCATCAGCGCGGGTTCGTTCGTCCCGGTTGATGGGCCCGTCGTGGTGCGCAACAATTCCTTGTGTCGGCCGTCGGCGTGGATATGGGTGGCGATGATGCCGGGTTCGCTGGAGGCGCCCACCACCACCGCGCCGGCGCCGTCGCCCCACAGGATGCAGTTGCCGCGGTCGTTCCAGTCGGTGATGCGCGACAGGGTTTCGGCGCCGATCACCAGCACGTGTTTGGCCGCGCCGGTCTTGATGAACTGGTCGGCTACCGAAAGCGCATAAACGAAACCGCTGCACACCGCCTGCAAATCGAATGCCGGCTTGCCGTTGGTCATGCCGAGCTTGGACTGCACGATGCACGCCGTGCTCGGAAACACCAGATCGGGCGTGGTGGTGGCGACCAGCAACAGATCGATGTCGTCCACCGCCAGACCTGCCACCTCAAGTGCCGCACGTGCCGCCTGGGTCGCCAGATCGCTAGTGAATTCGCCCTCGGCGGCCATATGGCGCTCGCGAATGCCGGTGCGCTCGACGATCCACTGATCGTTCGTCTCGACAATTTTTTCGAGATCGGCATTGGTGAGAATATGCGCCGGCAGGTAGCTGCCGGTGCCGAGAATGCGGGAATAAATCAAGCGGGCACCCGTTGCAGGAGTTGGATCTGATCGGTAATGCGTTTCAGCACGTTGTTGCGCACTTCGTCGCTGGCGGTGTCGATCGCGTGCTCGAACGCAAAACGATCGGCCGAACCATGGCTTTTCACCACCACGCCTTTCAAGCCCAACAAGGTGGCGCCATTGTATCGACGCGGGTCAAGCCGGCGCTTGAATGCATTCAGCACCGGTAACGCCATCAAGCCGGAGAGCCGGGTCAGCCAGTTGCGCTTGAATTCGGTACGCAGCGTGGTCGTGATCATTTTGGCCAGACCTTCGGACGCTTTCAGCGTGACGTTGCCGACAAATCCGTCGCACACCACCACGTCGGTGGTGCCCTTGAAAATATCGTTGCCTTCCACGTTGCCGTAGAAGTTGAGGTGGCTGTCGCGCAGCAGCTCGGCGGCCTGCTTCACCATCTCGTTACCCTTGATGTCTTCCTCGCCGATGTTCAGCAGGCCTACGCTCGGGTTAGGCTTGTGCTCCACCGCCGACACCAGCATCGCGCCCATGATGCCGAACTGCAGCAGATGCTCGGCCGAGCAGTCGACGTTGGCGCCCATGTCCAGCACCAGCGCGTGGCCACTGATCGTCGGCATCACGGCGGCAATCGCGGGACGGTCAATGCCGGGCAGGGTTTTCAGGACGAAACGGGCGGTCGCCATCAGCGCACCGGTATTGCCAGCCGACACGCAGGCATCGGCCTCGCCGGACTTGACGAGGTCGATGGCGACACGCATGGAAGAGTCTTTTTTACCACGCAAGGCGAGCGCAGGTGGCTCGTCCATCGCCACCACTTGGCTGGCATGGCGCACGATGAGGCGCGGGCTGGTTTTGGCTCGGCGCGCCTTGAGTTCGGCCGCAACGATATCCTGCGGCCCGACCAGAATCACATTGAGGTCGGGATGACGCGCAAGACAACGAATCGCCGCGGGAACGGTGACATGGGGGCCATGATCGCCTCCCATGACATCGATGGCGACTGTGATATTTCTCATTCAGCCAAAAACATGGGCTGGACAGGGCACCCCGATAGCGGGGGCACCCAGGAAATTATTCGCCTTTGGCCTTGACAACTTTGCGGCCACGATAAAAGCCGTTGGGGCTGATGTGGTGGCGCAGATGCGCTTCGCCCGTGGTCGGCTCGACGGCCAGCGACGGGTTGGTCAGAAAATCGTGCGAGCGATGCATGCCACGCTTGGACGGGGACTTTTTGTTCTGCTGGACTGCCATTTCTTACTCCTTAAAAATCGTGGCGCCGGAAACTGCGCCTAAAAACTTATTGCGCCCCCCGTAGGGAGCATTCGCCTTCCGAGTGCATGGGTGCAAACGGCAGGCTCAACAACACTTCATCCTCAACCAGTTCGACCAGACTCAATATCTCGCCCGGCTGGATCGCATCGCTGTCGGGCAACGCGTCCAATCGTTCCATCTCGGCTTCGTTGCGCGCCAGATACAGCGTGCGTTCAAGCGCGACCGTATACGGCATGCTACCCAGACAACGCTGGCAGGTCAGCGCCACTTCGCCACTGATCGACACCTTCAGCGACAAGCTGCCGCGCTGATCCGTTCGCCCAACAACTCGACAGAACAGCGTGCCTTGCGTAAATTCATGGGCAAGACGCGGAAACGCAGCCACATCGGACTGGATTTCCCACGACTGCGCATCCCTGCAAAAACGCCATGGATCGACTTCAACCGCCTGAAGCATGGCGCGGCACCCCGTGAATGGCCAACAACATTAGCCCGCAATGATATGATTTCGCGTT
>JBGSZD010000327.1:0-2891 GCA_041750575.1 Thiobacillus sp.
CGAGGCCGGCAAGCACAAGGCGCGCGATGTCGGCACGCCCACGCTGCCGATGGACATGGTGAAGGACGACGCTGACCGCGTGCGACTTGCGTTCAAGGGCGACACGCCGCTCGGCAAATTGGAGGCGGGCGTGTACCGCCACGAGATCGATCACCTGATGGACAATTTCTCTCTGCGTCCGCTGACCGGTCCTGCGAAAATGCAGGCGCCGTCGACCAGCGACGACACCGGGTTGGCGCTGGGACTCGCGCGCCCGGCCGGCAATGGCACGTTGAAGCTGGGCTTCGAAACCCACCTCAACGACTTCAATGTGTATCAGCAGAATCTGACCAATCCGGCGCTGCCCAAGCAGGACATGTTTCGCGATGCCGAACGCAATCGCTATGGCGTCTACGGCGAATGGGAAGGCGCTGTGGCGCAGGGGCTGCGCATGAATGCCGGCGTGCGCGGCGAGATCGTGCGCATGGATGCGGGCGATATCGTCGATGCGTTCGCTGCTGCGGTAGCGGATCGGGCAGCGTTCAACGCGCTCGATCATAAACGCCGCGACAGCAATCTCGACGCTACGCTGGCGCTGACCTACGCGCTTCGGCCGCACGTCAGCCTGGAAGGCGCGCTCACCCGCAAGACCCGCTCGCCAAGCATTCTGGAGCGCTATCTCTACACACCCACTGGCGCCAGCGCCGGCCAGGCCGACGGCCGCAACTATGTGGGCAACCTGAATCTGGACCCTGAAGTGGCGCATGGCATCAATTTGGGACTCAAGCTGAAGCAGCCCGCCTTGCGCGGCGAGGCCAGCGTGTTCTGGCAGGATGTGAGCGACTTCATTCAGGGTCAGCCCTACGCCGGCGGCGGCACCAATCTGAAATACACCAACGTCGACGCGCGTCTGTGGGGTGCCGAAGCTTCGCTCAACAAGCGTTTCGGCGCATTCGATGTCGGGGATAAACCGGGTGGCGGGTGGCGTGGCCGCGGTGGGCGGCATCATGCCCGCCATGGGCCGCTCGCTGTATGTGAAAATGGACTGGACTTACTGAGGAGCCATCAATGAAAACATCTTTTGCCACTGCTTTGCTCGCCTGTGCCGTCAGCCTGCCCGCCTGGGCCACCAACGTCAGCGTCACCGACGTATGGGCGCGCACCACCATGCCGGGACAAAAAGTCAGCGGCGCCTACATGAAAATCGTGGCCGACGCCGACGCGCGTCTGGTCAGTGCGTCGAGCCCGGCGGTGCCGCGCGTCGAAGTGCACGAAATGAAAATGGACGGCGACGTGATGCGGATGCGCGAAGTGAAAGCAATCGACCTGCCGAAAGGCAAAGCGGTCTCGCTCGAACCTGGCGGTTTCCACATCATGCTGATGAATCTGAACAAACCCATCGCTGCCGGCGATGTTATCCCGCTGACGCTGGTGGTCGAATCAGGCGGCAAGCAGCAGACGGTGGAAGTGAAAGCCGAAGCGCGTGCCGCAGGCAGCGCGATGCAGAACCATCAGCATCACTGAACGGCACCCAGGATCGCGCCGCGCACGCGCAAATCGTCCAGTAGCGCGGCGCCAGCTTGCTGGATCAGCGCAGGGTCGGGGTGGCGACTTTCGGTCGCGATGGCTTCCAGTGCCGCGCGCCCGCTGTGGGCGCCGGGTTCCAGCAGCGCCAGCAGGCGCGCGGTAAAAGCGTTGATTGCGCTGAATTGAATCTGGTCGCCCGCGTCGCGGAACACCAATAGAAACGTTTCCGTCGGCCGCACCGTGCGGCGCGGCGCGATGCGGTGCACCGGCCAGTCGTAGCGCAGGTTGGCCAGCACCGGATTGAGTAGCGGCACGCCTTCCATTAAATCGCCGTCGGCATCGACCGACCGGTCCGGGCTGCGGTTCGACACCGACAATACCAGCTCGATCCATTCGTAATGCGCCAGCGCCAGCAGGTAGGGCGGATAGCCTTCTGGCGGCGTCCATTCGTTCTGCAGGAACTGGATGAACTCGTCGGGAATCTGCCTGAAATAGGGCGTGTGGCTGCGATGCGTGCTGAAAAACGCGCGCACCAGCCGCGCCCATTTGCGCGCGCCGAGGGCTTGCTTCAATTATTTTATTCACAGGCCATTGAATGATGGACCCGATGATGACGCCGCTGTCCAGGGTTCCAATGCGCCGAATGGGGGTCATGGTGAACCTGGTGGAGACGATGAACGCAGCACTGAGGTGAGTTGCGATGATCGAACTTGTAATGCCTAACGCATTTTCTGTGAGATCCATACGAGTACAGTTTTTATTGTGTGTCCAATGCGAGCAGTTCGATTTCTTTTTGTGATACTCGTATGATTCTGAAAACTTGAGCCTCTTTAAAGTTCGAATTCGTTTTTTTTCTGCGTTGCATACAGAGATGTGAATTCGTTGAGATCTATCCTGGTCCTCCCTCATGTTACGTTGATGAAGTTTCGCCTAACATCCTTTTCATATATGGATTATAGGACGTGGACACTGGTCTTGGAGAAGAGGTTACTGCCCAGCCACCGCCGGAACAAAGCATTCTTGATGACGGCCAGCAGCCTTCTCTGCTTGTGCAGGATGAAGATCAATTGGGCACTGGACCTGCGGCCTCCTGTGCTTCCGGTGGCACAGTGCTTTCAACGGGTACTGAGGGAGCTATGCCCACTTCTTCGATGGCTGAAGCTACGAGTTCTTCTGCTTCGGCCATTCCTCCGCCGCCGGCTGATGCTGGGTCTGACACGGATGTTGGAAGTGACGAGAGGTAACAGTACTATCCAGCAGTTCCTCCAAATTTTTCAGACGTTTTAGACGGCGTTACCAATTGTCAATGCTTTGTAACTTGGAAGAGCGTAAAAATGGAGCGTAAGGATCGTGTAAAAGGATAAACGTAAAATTTGAAGCAAGTT
>JBGSZD010000328.1:0-15389 GCA_041750575.1 Thiobacillus sp.
GCCGCCGTGCCGAGCTGATTCGCCAGCGCGCCATACGTCGTCGGCTGGCCGTGCGGAATCGCCTGCAGCGCCCGCCACACTCGCAGTTGAAACGGCGTGCCAGCAGGCACGACCATCAGATCGAATTGATGTGCGGGATTACGCCAGTAGGCGTCGAGTTCGTTTGTCAGTTGGCGTGCGCGGCTATCGACTTGTCCGCAGGTGACGGGCGCGCCAAAGGGAAGGAAGTCCAGCCGGGTTAGCGCTTCGCCGGTAAAGATCGCACCGAGGTGGCAGGGCGGCGCGTCCAGAATGACATCGTAGAGGGACATACCGGCATTTTAGCGCGCGGCGAAAACAAAAACGCCCGCTTGAAGCGGGCGTTTTTGATCAGCGAAAAACCACTTACGCGTCGGTCGCGGCAGCTGCGCCACCTTTGACTTTGCGGGCGGGCAGCTTTTCCTTGATGCGGGCGGACTTGCCGGAGCGCTCGCGCAGGTAGTACAGCTTGGCGCGGCGTACATCGCCACGGCGCTTGACTTCGACGCTGGCGACCAGCGGGGAGTGAGTCTGGAAGGTGCGTTCGACGCCTTCGCCGGCGGAGATTTTGCGCACGGTGAAAGCCGAGTTGAGGCCGCGGTTACGCTTGGCGATGACGACGCCTTCGTAAGCCTGAAGACGCTCGCGGGTGCCTTCCTTCACCTTCACCTGGACGACGACGGTGTCGCCGGGGGCGAAATCGGGGAGGGTTTTGCCCAGGCGGGCGATTTCTTCCTGTTCGAGTTGCTCGATGATGTTCATGCTATTTCCTTGCATCTGGCGGGAGAGGTGCGCCCCGGTGTTGAAAACCAGTGGGCGGACGTGACGCCGTTTCACATTGGCCCCGGGGTTTTATTAACCACAGCGCCGCTCATTTCCGGCCACCTGTTGCCAGGCAAGCCAGTCAATCCGGTTTCTGCTGCAACCGATCCAGTAGATCGGGCCGCAGCGCGGCGGTCAGCCGCATACTTTCTTCATGCCGCCACTTGGCGATCGCCGCGTGGTTGCCGCTTTTCAGCACGCCCGGTACTTCCATCCCCTGCCAGACTTCGGGCCGGGTGTAGTGCGGGCAGTCGAGCAGGCCGTCGGTGAACGAGTCCTGCGTCGCCGATTCGGCATCGTTCAACGCTCCCGGCAGTTGCCGGATGATCGCGTCCATCAGCGCCAGCGCCGGTAGCTCGCCGCCAGACAGCACGAAGTCACCAAGCGAGATTTCCTCATCCACGTGGCGCTGCAACAGCCGCTCATCGATGCCTTCGTAGCGCCCGCACAGCAAAACCAGTGCGGGCTTTTTCTTCAATTCCATCACCCGCTGGTGCGTCAGTGGACGGCCGCGGGGAGAGAAATGCACCACCCAAGGGGTCACATTTTCACTCGCCATCTCCTGCTGGACCGCATTCAGAACGCGGTCCAGCGGTTCCGCCAGCATCAGCATCCCGGGGCCGCCGCCGTAAGGCCGGTCATCCACCGTGCGGTGCGGGTCGTCGGTAAAATCGCGCGGATTCCACGCCTTGAACCGATACAGCCCGCGATCCAGCGCCCGCCGTGTGATGCCGTAATCCAGTATGGCATCGAACATCTCGGGGAAAAGCGTGATGGCATCAAACCGCACACACTTCTCCTTAGTAATCTTCGCCCCAGTCCACTTCGATCTGCCCGGCTGCCAGGTCCACCTTGCCGACGAAGTGGTCAACAAACGGAATCAGGTATTCCCGTTTGCCCTTGATGACCAGCAGATCGTGTGCGCCGGTTTCCAGCAGGCTGTCGACTTTGCCCAGTTCGACGCCTTCGCGGTTGACAGCTTTCAGTCCAATCAGGTCAGACCAGTAAAACTCGTTTTCTTCCGGCGGCGGCAATTTACTGCGAGCCACCGAAATTTCCTGCCCGCGCAGCGCATAAGCTGCGTCGCGGTCGTGGATGCCCACCAGTTTGGCGACCAGGCTGTTGCTGTGATCCTGGATGGCTTCGACGGTGTAATGCGTCTGCTGCTCGCCGCGGCCGACGCGCCATGACTCAAAATCCATCAGCGTGCCAGGGTCGTCGCTAAAAGGCTGGACCTTGACCCAGCCCTTGATGCCGAACGGGGCGGCGATGCGCCCCATCACGACCCAGTCGCTATTCAAATCAGGCGGCAGCGGCAGCGGGCTTGTTCTGCTTGACCAAGCGGGCGACGGTGTCGGACATCTGCGCGCCGTTGCTTACCCAGTAGCCGATGCGCTCGGCGTTCAGGCGCATGCCTTCGGCACCTTCAGCGGCGGTGGGGTTGTAGAAACCGACGCGCTCGATGAAGCGGCCATCACGGCGGCAGCGCGAATCGGCGACCACTACGTTGTAGAAGGGACGGTTTTTGGCGCCGCCGCGCGAAAGACGAATAACGACCATGATTTAACCCACCGGGTAAACGGAGAAAACCGGGAATTATACCCAAAAAACCCAAGTTCGCCAGTGGCTTGCGTCAGCGCATCCCGGGCAGCATGCCTTTCATGCCGCGCATCATTTTGCCGAGGCCGCCTTTGCCCATCATTTTCATCATCTTTTGCGCCTGCTCGAACTGGTTCAATAGCTTGTTGACTTCCTGCACCTGGACCCCGGCGCCGGCAGCGATGCGGCGCTTGCGCGAGGCCTTGATGAGTTCGGGCTTGCGGCGCTCCAGCGGAGTCATGCTGTTGATGATGCCTTCGACACGGTTGATCGCCTTGTCGTCGGCGCCAGCGGGCATGGGCATGTTGCCTGCGCCGGGCAGTTTGTCCATTAGCGCAGAGAGTCCGCCCATTTTCTTCATTTGCAGGATTTGCGACTTGAAGTCTTCGAGATCGAAGTCCTTGCCTTTCTTGACCTTGTCGGCGAGTTTCTTGGCTTCGACCATGTCGACCGAGCTTTGCGCCTGCTCAATCAGCGAGAGCACGTCGCCCATGCCGAGAATGCGCTGCGCCATGCGTTCGGGGTGGAAGGCTTCAAGGCCGTTGGGTTTTTCGCCGACGCCGATGAACTTGAGCGGCTTGCCGGTGATGTGGCGCACCGACAGCGCCGCGCCGCCGCGCGAGTCGCCGTCGAGCTTGGTCAGCACAATGCCGGTCAGCGGCAGCGCTTCATTGAAGGCCTTGGCGACGTTGACTGCGTCCTGGCCCTGCATGGCGTCGACCACGAACAGCGTTTCGACGGGTTTGACCGCGGCGTGCAACGCCTTGATCTCGTTCATCATCGCTTCGTCGATCGCCAGCCGGCCGGCGGTATCGACGATCAACACGTCGTAGAACTGCTTGCGTGCATGATCCTGTGCGGCCTGTGCGATTTTCAGCGGATCGTGCTCGTCGCCGGCCTCAAAGAACGCGACGTCGAGTTGCTTGCCGAGTTGCCGCAACTGGTCGATGGCGGCGGGACGGTAGACGTCGGCGGAGGCGAGCAGGACTTTCTTCTTGCGGTTTTTCAGCAACAGTGCGAGCTTGCCGCTGGTGGTGGTCTTGCCTGAACCCTGCAAACCAGCCATCAAAATGATCGCGGGCGGGGTGGCGGCCAGGTTCAGTTCGGCGTTTTCGCCACCCATCAGGCGCGTGAGTTCTTCGTGGACGATACCGATCAGCGCCTGGCCCGGCGACAGGCTGGTGAGCACTTCCTGGCCTAGCGCGCGGGTTTTGACCGCTTCGATAAAGTCCTTGACCACAGGCAGGGCGACGTCGGCTTCGAGCAGGGCCAGCCGCACCTGACGCAGCGTGTCCTGCACGTTGGCTTCGGTGATGCGCGCCTGTCCGCGCAGGGATTTGACGACGCCGGCGAGGCGTCCGCTGAGGTTATCTAACATGGCTTCCTTGTTGCCGTCATGGGCGGCATGGATAATGGGGCTGGCTGAATCCTATTCATTTTAACGAATGTCCCCGCTATTGCTGGTTACTTTATGTGTGAGCGCGCTCTATGGCTGGGTGGCCTGGCGGCTGCAACGCACGCCGTCCGCCGCGTCGCTACGCGCGTTGCTGCCGCTTGCCTTGCTGGCGCACGGCGCATTGATTTATCACTCGGTGCTGGGGCAGGGCGATATCCGGCTGGGATTCGGCAATTCCCTGTCGACCATATTGTGGCTGACCGCGCTGATCTATTGGCTGGCCAGCAAAGGCGCACCGCTGGCGCGGCTGCGGTCTTGGGTGAGCGGTCTGGCTGCGGTGTCGGTGCTGGCCATGGTGTTTTTCACCGAGACGCATGCCATACCCAGTTCGCGGGCGCTGGCCTTGCGCGCGCACCTGGTGGTGTCTTTTCTTGCCTATGGCTTGCTGGCGGTGGCGGCCTTGCATGCGGTGCTGATGACCATGCTGGAAAAACAGCTGCATCGCGGGGCATACATGCAGGATGGCGCGCCGCCTTTGCTGACGCTGGAAGCGATGCTGTTCAAGACCATCGGCGCCGGTTTCGCGTTGCTGACGCTGGCGGTGTTCAGCGGCGTGTTCTTCTCGGAGGAGCTCTTCGGCACAGCTCTGCAGTTTTCGCACAAGGTCGTGTTTGCCATCCTCTCGTGGCTGGTGTTCGGCGGCCTGCTGCTGGGACGGCATTTTCGCGGCTGGCGCGGCCGTACCGCGCTGGTCTGGACGATCACGGGTTTCACCCTTTTGCTGCTGGCCTATCTGGGCACGCAGTTCGTGCTGGAAGTGATACTCCGGCGTTGAGGCTCTCGATTGGATAGTATTTCCACCAGCACGCTGTTCGCCGTGCTAGCCGTGCTGCTGCTGACTTCGGCTTTTTTTTCGGCGTCCGAGACCGCGATGATGGCGATCAACCGCTATCGTCTGCGCCATGCCGCTGAGTCGGGTGTGCGGGGGGCGATGCGTGCGCAGACGCTGCTGGACCAGACTGACAAACTGCTGGGAGTGATCCTGCTCGGCAACAATCTCGTCAATTCCGCCTCGGGCACGCTGTCCGCCGTACTGGCCATACGCCTGTTTGGCGACGGTGAAATTGTGCTGTTTACGGCGACGCTCCTGCTTACTTTCCTGATTCTGGTGTTCAGTGAAGTGACCCCCAAAGTGCTGGGCGCGGCCTTTCCCGAGCGCGTGGCCTACCCAGCGACCTTGTTGCTGGTGCCGTTACTGAAGCTGGCCTATCCGGTAGTGTGGTTCGTTAACCTGTTTGTGCAGGGCATTCTGAAGCTGCTGCGAATCAGACAGCCCGATCCGGGGCATGGCAACAGCCTGGGACTGGAGGAGTTACGTACCGTCGTACTGGAATCGTCGGGCAGGATGCCGCGCGAGCATCACCGGGTTCTAGTCAATTTGCTGGAACTGGAAGACATCACGGTGGACGATGTGATGACGCCGCGCAACCAGATCGAGGCGATCGATATCGAGGACGACCCCGAGCGCTTGCGCCAGCAGATATCCACCAGCCACCATACCCGGCTGGTGGTGCAACAGGGCTCCCCCGACAATCTGCTCGGGGTACTGCATGTACGGCGGGTGCTGCATGCGCTGACGGGCGACGAGCTGGATCCGGAAACTCTGAAGGAAAACCTCGAAGAACCTTATTTTGTGCCTGCGGGCACCCCGCTGTTTACCCAGTTGCGTAATTTTCAGAGTGGCCGCAAGCGATTGGCGCTGGTCGTCGACGAATATGGCGAACTACAAGGCCTGGTGACGCTGGAAGACCTGCTGGAAGAAATGGTCGGCGAATTCACCACCCAGGCGCCCTCGGACATGGGCTACTTGCGGCGCGAAGAAGATGGCAGCTGGCTGGCCGAAGGCAGCGTTTTGCTGCGCCACCTGAATCGCAAGCTGGGCTTGTCGCTCCCGCTGGATGGCCCCAAAACCCTGAACGGCTTGCTGCTGGAGCAATTCGAGGATATTCCCGAAGCCGGGGTGAGCATCAAGTTGGGCGACGTGCCGGTGGAAATCGTGCAGACCCAGGACCGGGCAGTGAAGATGGCACGCATCTATCTGCCCGCGCGGGATCAGGCTTCCTCTGAAAACGCCTCAATTTAGACTGAAAATCGCCGTTATGGCCTGTGATTCCCCATCCGCAGCCTTGCCGGCGTGTGGATGCGGGCGATAATCTGAGACTGGACTTGTCTGGAACCGAGCTTATGGCAGCTGTGACAAACACCATTAATTTAACCGGGTTGGCGCGCGCCATGGTCAACCATGGCTGGCTGTCCGAGGAGGACGCCGAAGGTGTGTGGAAACGCGCCAGCCAAATGGGCGACTCGTTCGTCACCGAGCTCATCAAGGGGAAACGCTTCAAGGCCGATCAGATTGCCGAGTTCGCGGCAGCCTCGTTCGGTTTCCCCTACATGGACCTCAACGCCATGGATGCCGAGAGCCTGCCTGTAGGGCTGCTCGACGGCAAGTTGATACAAAAACGACGTGTGATCGCGTTGTATCAGCGCGGCAACAAGCTGTATGTGGCAACCTCCGACCCCACCCATCTGCAGGCGCTGGACGAAGTGAAGTTCCAGACCGGTCAGACGGTGGAGCCGGTGGTGGTGGAAGACGACAAGCTCGGCAAGCTGATCGAGAAGGCCGGCGAGGCGGCGGACAATACGCTGGCCGTGCTGAATGCCGAAGACCTCAATCTTGATTTCGTCGACGAAGACGCCAGCTCGGCGCAGCAGGATACCGGCGGCATCGATATCGACGATGCGCCGGTGGTGCGCTACCTGCAAAAAATCATGATGGACGCCATCAATGCTGGTGCCTCCGATATCCACTTCGAGCCCTACGAAAAATACTACCGTATCCGCTATCGTCGCGACGGTATCCTGTACGAAGTCGCGCAGCCGCCGATGGCGATCAAGGACAAGGTCGCTTCGCGCATCAAGGTGTTGTCGCGGCTGGATATTTCGGAAAAACGCGTACCGCAGGACGGGCGCATGAAATTGATGCTGACGAAGAATCGCGCCATCGATTTCCGGGTCAGCACCCTGCCGACGTTGTATGGCGAAAAAATCGTCATGCGTATTCTCGATCCCACCAGCGCGCAGTTGGGGATCGAGGCGCTGGGCTACGAGCCGTGGCAGAAAGAGTTGCTGCTGAATGCAGTGCAACGCCCCTACGGGATGGTGCTGGTGACCGGTCCGACCGGTTCCGGTAAAACCGTGTCCCTGTATACCTGCCTGAATATTCTCAACAAGCCCGACGTCAACATCTCGACGGCGGAAGATCCGGCGGAAATCCAGTTGCCCGGCATCAACCAGGTCAACGTCAACGACAAGGCGGGATTGACCTTCTCGGCGGCGCTGAAATCTTTCTTGCGACAGGATCCCGACGTCATCATGGTCGGCGAAATCCGCGATCTGGAAACCGCCGACATCGCCATCAAGGCCGCGCAGACGGGCCATATGGTGATGTCCACCCTGCACACCAACGATGCGCCCGGCACCTTGACCCGACTGTTGAACATGGGTGTGGCGCCTTTCAACGTGGCGTCCTCGGTGATTTTGATCACCGCCCAGCGTCTGGCGCGCAAATTGTGCAGTTGCAAGCAGCCGACCGAAATCCCTGAGAAGGCCTTGCTGGATGCGGGCTTCACCAGCGATCAGCTGGATGGCAGTTGGAAACCCTACAAGCCAGTGGGCTGCGACATTTGCGGGGGCACCGGCTACAAAGGTCGAGTAGGTATTTATCAGGTGATGCCAATCACCGACGCCATGACCCGAATCATCCTCAAGGGCGGGGACGAATCCGACATCGCCGATCAGGCTCGCCTCGAAGGTGTGCGTGATCTGCGTCAGGCGGGACTGTTGAAAGTAATGTCCGGACTCACCTCGCTGGAAGAGGTCGAGGCCGTCACCAATATTTAAGGGATTTCCTCTATGGCTACAGCGGCAAAAGCAATCAAGGACACAACCTTCTTGTGGGAAGGCATGGACAAGCGGGGTAAAAAGGTCAAAGGCCAGATGCAGGCGGGCGGCGAGGCCGTGGTCAATTCCCAACTGCGCAAGCAGGGCATCACTGTCACCAAGGTCAAAAAGCAAAGCACGCTGTTCAGTGGGGCGAAGAAAATCACTGACAAGGACGTCACCCTGTTTACCCGTCAGCTGGCGACCATGATGAAAGCCGGGGTGCCGTTGCTGCAGTCGTTCGAGATTGTCGCGCGCGGACACTCCAATCCATCGATGCAGCGCCTGCTGATGGAAATCAAAGCGGACATTGAAAAGGGCAGCAGCCTCACGCAATCGTTTGGTCGGCATCCGCTGTACTTCGATGCGCTATTCGTCAACCTGGTGGGGGCAGGCGAGGCAGCCGGTATTCTGGAAGGCGTGCTCGAGCGGCTGGCGGTCTACAAGGAAAAGATTCTCGCCATCAAGGGCAAAATCAAGTCAGCGTTGTTCTACCCCGTTTCCATCATTGTGGTGGCGTTCGTCATTACCGCTGTCATCATGATTTTCGTGATCCCGGCGTTCAAGGAACTGTTCAGCAGCTTCGGCGCCGACTTGCCGGGCCCGACGCTGGTGGTGATGGCGATATCGGATTTCTTCGTTCAGTGGTGGTGGGCGATTTTCGGCGCCATCGGCGGCGGCATCTACGCTTTGTTGCAAGCCTGGAAGCGCTCGCGCAAGGTGCAGATGTTCATGGATCGCGTGATGCTCAAGTTGCCGATCTTTGGGGCCGTGATCGAAAAAGCCACCATCGCGCGCTGGACGCGCACCCTGGCTACCATGTTTGCCGCGGGCGTGCCGCTGGCCGAGGCGCTCGAGTCGGTGGGGGGCGCGTCGGGCAACCAGGTATTCGTCGAAGCCACCAGCAAGATTCGCAGCGAAGTGGTCACTGGCACAGCGCTGACGACGGCAATGCAGAACTCCGGACGTTTTCCCAATATGGTGTTGCAGATGGCGGCCATCGGCGAGGAGTCGGGTGCGCTCGACTCCATGCTGGGCAAGGTGGCCGACTTTTACGAAGCCGAAGTGGATGACGCGGTCGAAGCACTGTCCAGCCTGATGGAGCCGATCATCATGGTGGTGCTGGGTACGCTCATCGGTGGCATGGTCATCGCCATGTACCTGCCGATCTTCAAGATGGGCTCGGTCGTTTGATGGAACTGTTGCATACGGAACCAGCCCTCTTTGCAGGGCTGGTTTTTTTATTCAGCCTGCTGGTGGGCAGTTTTCTCAATGTCGTCATCCATCGCCTGCCGAAAATGATGGAGGCAGAATGGCAGGCGCAGTGCGCCGAACTACACGGCGAGGTGCTAACTGAGCCCGCGCCCTACAACCTCGCCGTGCCTCGCTCGGCCTGCCCACAATGCGGCCACCCGATCACGGCGCTGGAAAACATCCCGCTATTGTCCTGGCTATGGCTGCGCGGGCGCTGCTCGGCTTGCCTCACGCCGATCGGTGCGCGCTATCCACTGGTGGAATTGCTCACCGCGCTGCTGTCAGCCGCGGCTGCCTGGAAGTGGGGCGTGAGTGTGCAGACGATCGGCGCGCTGCTCATGGTGTGGTCGCTGATCGCGCTCGCTTTCATCGACCTCGACACCACCCTGCTGCCCGATAGCCTGACTCTGCCCCTGTTGTGGCTGGGACTGCTGTTCAATTTGGATGGACATTTCGCCAGTCTGCCGGATGCGGTCATCGGTGCAATGGCTGGCTATCTGGTGCTGTGGTCGGTTTATTGGCTGTTCAAGCTCGCCACCGGCAAGGAGGGCATGGGCTATGGCGACTTCAAGCTGCTGGCGGCCATCGGTGCCTGGCTGGGTTGGCAGATGCTGCCTGTCACCCTGTTGTTGTCTTCCGTGGTCGGTGCTGCGGTCGGCATCGCGATGATCGTGCTGGTGAAACATGATCGGCGTGTGCCGATTCCCTTCGGCCCCTATCTGGCAGGCGGCGGGCTGGTTGCGCTGTTCTTCGGTGCGGACCTGACCCAGGCCTATCTCGGGCAATTCTGATGTACGCGGTGGGACTCACCGGCGGCATTGGTTCGGGCAAGTCGACCGTGGCCGATTGCTTTGCCGCACTTGGTGTGCCGGTGATCGATACTGATGCCATCGCGCGCGACTTGACCGCCCCTGGCGGTGCAGCGCTGGAACCGATCCGGGTGGCTTTCGGCGAAGCGGCCATGCAGGTGGATGGCGCCTTGGATCGCGCTGCGATGCGCCGTCGTGTGTTTGCCGATGCCGCTGCACGGCACCAGCTTGAGGCCATTCTGCACCCGCGTATCCGCCAGGTTGTCGAGCAGGCACTTGCCAAGCTGGCTGCCCCCTATGCGCTGATCGTCATTCCCCTGCTGGTGCAGCGCCAAGACCGCCCGGAGGGCGAGCGTCTGGCGGCTTACCCCTTGCGGGTGAAAACCGGCGCTTATCGGGATGTGCTGAACCGTGTGCTGGTGGTTGACTGCCCCGAGGCGCTGCAGATTGCGCGGGTGAAAACCCGCAACGGACTCGCGGAGGACGAAGTGAAAGCGATCCTGGCAGCGCAGGTTTCGCGTGACGAACGCTTGATGGCCGCCGACGATATCCTCCTCAACACGGGTTCGCTCGAGGCGCTGCATGCCGAAGTGGCAAGGTTGCACCAGCGGTATCTCGCGCTCGCTGCCGCGTCGGCGCCTTGATTTTCCGCCCGGATCGGCGACAATCGGGCGATTCAAACCAACGCGTTGCGGCGTGATCCACTACGAATATCCCCTGAGCGAACGCATCCGCACCTTGCTGCGGCTGGAAGATTTGTTCGAACGTTTCGACACGTTTACCGCGTCGTCCATGCAGCACGCGCATCATGCCGCGCTGCTGAGCCTGTTCGAACTGTCCGAAGTCGCGGCACGCTCCGACCTCAAAACGGATTTGCTGCACGAACTCGACCGGCAAAAGGCGGTTCTGAGTGCGCTGCGCGGCAACCCGCATGTGCAGGACGACACGTTGGAATCCGTCCTCGCGGCGATCGATGCGGCGCAACACGGCATTCATCAATTGCCCGGCAAGGTCGGGCAACATCTGCGCGACGACGACTGGCTGATGGCAATCAAGCAGCGCGCCACCATCCCGGGTGGCATGTGCGAGTTCGATCTGCCGTCCTACCATCACTGGCTGCATCGGCACATCGAAGCCCGCAAACGCCAGTTGCGGGAATGGATTGTGCCCTTCGCCTCGATCCGCGCGGCGGTCGATATCGTGCTCGGCCTGTTGCGCGACAGCGGCCAGCCCGAATTGCAGCACGTCGACAACGGCGTCTACCAGCGCATGCTGGAATCGCGCAATCCGCAACTGATCCGGGTGACGCTGACCGACGCCATGACGTGCGTGCCCGAGATGTCGGCCAACAAGTACATGCTCAACATCCGCTTTGTGTATGCCGGATCGGGGCAGATGCGCACCTGCACCGATCAGCCGATCGACTTCGACCTGACTTTTTGTACCCTATGAAGCCGCCCGTCGTGACTTGTCCAACCTGCAACGCGTCCGTCAGCTGGACGCCGGAGAATCGCTGGAAGCCGTTTTGCAGCGAGCGCTGCAAGCTGATCGACCTCGGCCACTGGGCGACCGAGAAATATCGCGTACCCGCCGAGTCGCCGCCAGACGAAGACGAATCGCCCGGCGAAGCCGAGCGGCCGCAGTGACTACCTTCTCGGCAGTGGTTATTTCTTGTAGGTCTTGACGCCGCCGGGTGTACCCAACAGCAGCACGTCGGCGCCGCGCCTTGCAAACAGGCCATTGGTGACCACGCCGACGATGTGATTGATCGCGGTTTCCAGCGACACCGGATCAATGATCGACAGGCCGTGCACGTCGAGAATCAGATTGCCGTTATCGGTGGTGAAGCCTTCGCGCAGGCGCGGCTGCCCGCCCAACTTCACCAACTCGCGGGCCACGTACGAGCGCGCCATCGGAACCACTTCTACCGGCAGCGGGAATTTTCCCAACACGCCGACCAGCTTGCTTTCATCGGCGATGCAGATGAACTGCTTGCTGCATGCCGCGACGATTTTCTCGCGTGTCAGCGCGCCGCCGCCGCCCTTCACCATGGCGAAGTGTTCAGTGATTTCGTCGGCGCCGTCGACGTAGATTTCGAGTTCGCCCACGCTGTTGAGATCCAACACCGGGATTCCGTGGCTTTTCAGGCGCGTGGCGGTGGCTTCCGAGCTGGCCACGGCGCCGTCGATGCGGCCCTTGACCTCGGCCAGCGCGTCGATGAAATAGTTGGCGGTCGAGCCGGTGCCTACCCCGATAATGCCGCCACGGGCATAATCCACCGCAGCACGCGCCACGGCTTGTTTCATTTCGTCTTGAGTCATGATGTTTTCGTCGATTTGGATTCAGCCCGCTAAGATAGCGGCATCGCCCCTTTTTTTCAAACCTCGCACTTGCAGCCATGAGCCAACCTGACGATTATCTCGAACGCATTCTCACCTCGCGCGTCTACGACGTGGCGGTGGAGACGCCGCTCGACGTGGCCCACAATCTGTCGCGACGTCTCAACAACCAGATTCTGCTCAAGCGCGAAGACCTGCAGCCAGTGTTTTCCTTCAAATGCCGCGGCGCCTACAACAAGATGGCCAAGCTGACGGCGGCCCAACTGGCGCGTGGGGTGGTCGCCGCGTCAGCCGGCAACCACGCACAAGGGGTGGCGCTGGCGGCGCAGAAACTCGGCGTGACGGCGACCATCGTGATGCCGGCCACCACGCCCAAGATCAAGGTCGACGCCGTGGCGGCGCGCGGCGCGCAGGTGATTCTGCACGGCGACAATTACGACGATGCCTGTGCGCACGCGACCCAGTTGGCCAAGGAAGCGAAAGCGACCTTTGTTCATCCCTACGACGACCCCGATGTCATCGCCGGGCAGGGCACGGTGGCGATGGAACTGCTGCGTCAGCATCCCGGCCCGATCCATTCGGTCTACATTCCGGTTGGCGGCGGCGGGCTGATCGCCGGCATGGCCGCTTATATCAAGCGGCTGCGGCCGGAAATCAAGATTGTCGGTGTCGAACCCGAGGACGCCGACGCGATGGCGCGTTCGCTGTGCAAGGGCGAGCGCATCACGCTGCCGCGCGTGGGGATTTTCGCCGACGGCGTGGCGGTGAAACGGGTCGGCAAGGAAACCTTCCGGCTGGCGCAGCTGTATGTCGACGAAATCATCCGCGTCAACAACGACGCCATCTGCGCGGCGATCAAGGACGTGTTCGAGGACACCCGGTCGATTCTGGAACCGGCCGGTGCCTTGTCTATTGCGGGTATGAAGGCGGCCATCGCCGGCGACAAGCTGAAGGGCAAGACGCTGGTCGCCGTGGCTTCGGGCGCCAACATGAACTTCGACCGTCTGCGTCACATCGCCGAACGCGCCGAGCTGGGCGAGAAGCGCGAGGCGGTGTTGGCCGTCACCATCCCCGAAACCCCGGGCAGCTTCAAGGCCTTTTGCAGCCTGCTAGGTGCGCATAACATCACCGAATTCAACTATCGCTATTCCGATGCCAAAGCGGCACGCGTCTTTGTCGGGCTGTCGGTGCCCGGCGCAGGTGAGGGCGCGCGCGTGGTCGAGTTGCTGCATCGCCACGGACTGGAAGCGATCGATCTCACTGACAACGAAATGGCCAAACTGCATATCCGCCATCTGGTCGGCGGGCGCGCACCCGAGGCGGTCAACGAAGTGCTGTATCGCTTCGAATTCCCCGAGCGCCCCGACGCGCTGATGCAGTTCCTGCAAAGCATGAGTCGCGGCTGGAACATAAGCCTGTTCCATTACCGCAATCATGGTGCCGACTATGGTCGCGTGCTGGTCGGCATCCAGGTACCGGAAAAAGAAAAGCCCAGCTTCCAGAAATTCCTGGATGGGCTGGGCTACCGCTATTGGGACGAATCCCGCAATCCGGCTTACAAGCTGTTTCTCGCCTGAATTATTTCTTGGTGCCGCAGGTGTTCATGCCGATCAGGCTGTAGGCCGGGCAGAATTTGAACACGCCGGTGGCGAGCGGCACAACGCCAATCCATGCCCACACCGGGCCGCCCATCAGCGCCCAGGCGATGAGGGCGAGGCCGGCAAGAATACGGATGATACGATCGATGCTTCCAACATTGCATGACATGGTGTGCTCCTGAAAAGTGTGAGGGTTACCTCGATGAGGTGAAGCCACTATAGGCGCTCGCAGAGTCCGGGTCTGTGATCGTCGTCACCAAATGTGATCAGGCTTCGGCCAGGAGCTTTGTCCGGTCCGCGATGGCGATGCGGCCGCGTGCAAGACTGACGCAGCCCGCCTCCTCCAGTTTTTTCAGCGCGCGGCTCACCGCTTCGCGGCTGGCGCCAATCTGCGCGGCCAGCCGTTCATGGGTCGTTTCCAGAAAACCGTCTGGCGATGCCAGCAGCAATGCAGCGATCCGCCGCGTCAGCGAGCGAAAGGCGACGTCCTCCACGCGTTGCATCATCAAGGCCAACCGTTCGGCGAACAGGCCGAACACATAGCGGCGAAACGGCAGGTGGGCGGAAATCAGCGCGTCGAATACGTCGTGGGGCATGGCCGCCAATACGATGTCGGCTAGCGCCAGTCCGCGCGCCGGGTAATGTGCCTCGCCCAGCAGACAGCTGGTGCTGACGATGCACGATTCCCCAGGGTGGATCCGGTACAACTCGATTTCATGGCCGTCGGGCGTGCTGCGCATCACCTGGATTTCGCCGGCAATCAGCAGGGGAAAACCCTGGCAGCGGTCGCCCGTTGCGAAAAGTTCAGTGCCCCGCGGCACGCGTATCCATTGCAGGTGCTGCGTCAAACGATCGCTTAGCGGAGCGTCCATTCCCAGCAAAGCTGGAAAAGCCGAATGCAGGGCTGACAGATCGTTCATATCCATGGTGTGAGACATCGTCGGGGCAAAAGACAACAGGGGTTTTGCAACCAATATAGTGGATTTCGCTCAGGCGGCGTGCTGCGCACCCATGTTACCCTCGCGACCATGATTCGAGTGCGCTGGTTTGTCTTGTTGTGGATGGGATTTGCGTCACCTGTAGTGGCGGCACCTGGCGATGACGCTGTGTTGCAGGCTCGGCAGGCCTTTGCCGCGCGCAAGCCGGCGATGCTCGAAAGCACCGCGCGCGACGTGCCGGCCGATCATGTGCTGTCGCCCTACGTCGAGTACTGGCGTCTCACGCTCTCCAGCCGTGACGACGATGCGCGCATTGCCGATTTTCTGGCTCGCTATCCAGGCAGCCGCATGGCTGAATTGCTCCGTGCAGACTGGCTGAAAACGCTCGGCGCGCGCGAAGCGTGGGCGCCCTATCTGGCCGAATATCCGCGGCTGGTCAAACCCGATGTCGCGCATCAGTGCTACGCCTATCGTGCCGAGTGGGCGCTGGGCAACCGCAGTCATCAGCGCGAAGCCGTGTCGCTGTGGTTCAGCGGCCGCGACAGGCCCGAGGCATGTTCGCCGCTGTTCGCGCAGTTGATCGAGGCCGGATTGATACGCGAGGAGGATGTCTGGCG
>JBGSZD010000329.1:0-3009 GCA_041750575.1 Thiobacillus sp.
TGGCGATGCCCTCGGCCTGCTCGAACTGCCCATCGGCACCGCGGCAGCGGTTCAGCACCGCCACCTGG
The DNA here is from genome assembly GCA_041750575.1 of Thiobacillus sp. Classification (GTDB taxonomy): domain Bacteria; phylum Pseudomonadota; class Gammaproteobacteria; order Burkholderiales; family Thiobacillaceae; genus Thiobacillus. The sequence continues at coordinate 69 of JBGSZD010000329.1, forward strand.
TCGCCGTCGCGGCGATACATCGCCTGCGTATCCGATACGCACATGGACTGGAAGCGGTTGGGCAACCGCGCAATCTCGTACCAGGTGCCAACGTAGCGATCGAGATCGACCGCTGCGACCGTGGGCAAGGGGGCCGATGTCGTCGCGCAGCCGGCCAGGCCGGCGGCAGCCATCCACACAAACGTAAAGCGGAGAAGATTCATGAACCGGTCGCTTTCAACATGGCTGGAAACAACGCGCGCCGAACATCCTTACAGCAGACGGTCCAGCACGAACACGCCCACCATCGCGAACGCCAGCGCGATCTTCAGCAGCGCACCGAACAGCAGGCCCAGCGTCGCACCCACCCCCGCGTGCGTGGCCACCTTCAGCGACGCCTTGCCGCTGAACTCGCCAACCACCGCGCCGAGGAAAGGCCCGAGCACCAAACCAGGCAGGCCGAAGAACAGCCCCAGCAATGTGCCGATCGCCGCGCCCCAGATCGCGCGCGACGACGCGCCGAATTTTTTCGCGCCCAGCGCCGTCGCGAGGAAATCGACCCCGTAGCTCGCCAGCGCCAGCACCCCCAGGATCGCCAGCGTCACCCAGCCCACGTAGGCGAAACTCTCCGCCCACGCCAGCATCACCAGCCCGATGAACACCAGCGGAATACCCGGGATCACCGGCAGAATCAGGCCCAAAAAACCGGCTGCGATGAACAGCACGGCAAACACCCAGAGGAGAATTTGGAAAGAAGGATCCATGATAAAAGCCCGGCGATTTCCGATTAGTCCACGTCCCTGCGCCAGAGTTCGAATCGGCGCCGGGGCACCCGCTGCGTCAGGGCGTGCCCTGCGCGCGCTTCCACAATTCCATGAAACGGCCGGCGTCGAAGCCCATCATCTTTTCCGAGCCGACCGTGATAAGCGGCACGCCGCTGCCGCCCAGCTGCTTGAACTTGACCGAACCATAATCCGTTTTCTCCACGTCCCATTCGCGGAACGGCACCCCGTTCTGCTTGAGGAATGCCTTGGCGCGCTTGCACACCCCGCACCACTCGGTTGTGTAGATCGTCACCCCGCTGTCCGCGCCGACTGCCCGGCTGACCTGAACCGGGCCGGTGTAGCTTTGCAGCTTGAGCTGCGTCACCCGGGCCGCGGGCGGCGGCGTATCGCTGTACTGGATGCGGCCCTGCGCGTCCGTCCATTTGTAGACGCCGGCGGAAGCAGGCAATGCAAGGAGCAGGGAAAGCAGGATCAGATATGGCTGCATATTCATTTCTGGCAATTGCATCAATACGAATCGGGCTTCTTTAGTCCGCCGTCACTGCCAAGGCGTGCCGTACAGCCGCAGCGTGGCCTTGAGGCCCTTTGCATTCTCCAGGGGAATCGCGACATAGGGCTTGCCTTGTTCGTCCTTCCTGCTTTCGGCGATTTTGTCCTCGGCGCTCGACCAGCCGCTGTCGGCCAACACATAGCCCACGCGCCATGATTCTTCGGGCGCGTCCGGCGGGATCGCGTTGATCACGATGGTGTCGCGGAACAGGTATTCGCCCGGCACGTAATGGTCGTCCGCCGAGGACTCTTCCCCCCTGTAGGTCAACATCGACACCGAGAGCTGAATGGAGAACATCATCTCCTTTCTGCGCTGGGGCCGATTCGACGTATCCATGAACACGGAGAACAGGGTGGGATGTTTCGCCTCTTTCTGGAGCTTGCCTTCATCGTCGAATAGATCGGACCGCTGGCGCAGGATGGCGCTGTTGTTCGCAATCGTGCGGCGCGTCAGGTCGAAGTCCAGCGCGCCACGGGTCGCCACCGCCACTTCGAAATAGTAGCCCACACGGTTACCCAGCAGCTTGCGCACCAGGCTGATCGGCGGCAGCGGCAACTCGTCCACCCACAGCACGCCGTCCACGCGCAGATCGCCGAACAGGAAGCGCGTCAGATTCTGGAACCCCTCTTCCGAATTCACGATGCCGTACGCGCCGCTGTGGCTGCGGTGCACGTGCGCCCGCGGCGCGCCGTCCACATAGGCGTTCGCAATCCGCACCAGGCCGTCGCTCAATTCCCCGGCCAGCAGGCGGGACGCGCCTTTCGCCACATCGTAGTCCTTGCTGTTGGTGCCCACCAGGCAGAAGAAACGCGCCGGATCGAACTTGCCGTCGAGCGAATTCGCGGCGGCTTTCTTGTCCTTGATCGACAGGTATTCGCGCATCCTGTCGCGGTTGAAATTGTTCAAGTCCCACAGCTCGAAAAAGCCCGGCACGTTCCTGCCCGCCATCTCGATGCCGTTGTGGGGCGTCGCGTAGGTAAATACCTTGTCGACCAGCCCGCGCGCCTCATTGCTTCCTGTCTGGTCACTTTGCAGAAAGCATCGGCAGACCAGCCCGCCCATGGAATGGGCCACCAGGTAGACCTTGAAATCGGCGGGCTTCATCTGGCCGCCGCTGCACACCTGATCGCGCACGCGCAGGATCAGCTCGGAGAGGCCCTGTGCCGCCTGCTCGACCGTGGGCACCGCGCCCGTGCCGAAGTCGGGATCGGCCACGTCGTAATAGCGGTGGATGATGATGCTCTCCGGCGCGATCTGCCCCGTTTCCAACTGCAGGCCATCCTGGTAGATGTCCTTGTAGCCCAGCTTCATCAGCCGCACGATGGGCGACTCGAAGAACACCTTGCGCACCGCCCCGTTCCACGCCTGGCGCGACTTGGTCGAGCCGTATTCCAGCCCCATGTACGGCGTCGAGGTCGTCTCCTCGATTTCCGTCTTGGTCATCGCGTAGCCGCGCACATAGATGATGGGATAGCGGGGGCGGGTCGTCATAGATTTTCCTTTTTGTCAGAACACCTGCATTCTAATCGCCCGACGCGCTGCCCTTGCTGCCGCGTCTGACGCACGCACGTCATGGCATCGCGCCGGTTTACGCCGCGCCCAGCGCCCGCGCGCGCAACTGTCCGCA
>JBGSZD010000330.1:0-5338 GCA_041750575.1 Thiobacillus sp.
TTGGAGACCATGCGGGCGTAGTCGGCGGGATCCTGCTCGGTGCCGATGTAGGTGTTGATCGCGGACAGACCCTGCGCCACGGCGCCGGAGCGGTCCATCGCGGCCTTGTCGACCAGCTTGATTTTCAGGTCCATGCCCAGCTCGGCCTTGGCGGCGTCAGCCCAGCGCATGACTTCGTAACCGGCGCCGCAGCATGCCATGCCACCGCCGATCAGGAGGATGTCGACTTCCTCCTGGATAACTTCGGGATTGCCAAATTCTCCAGCCATTTCGTTTACCTCTCTAAATTACTTGCGAATCAGTTCAGCGGGATTGCCAGCGCGGTAGCCCTTGGTGATGCCGCCATCGGCCGAGCCGGTGAAGAAGCCAGTTGCCGTGATGTTGGCCAGGCTGGCGGTCGGCTTGCCACCGAAGGGATCAATCGAGCCTTCAGGCGTGGTGCGGATCGGGAACTTGAAGCGCTTCAGCGTGCCGTTGCGGAACTTGATGGTCCACATGATGGAGTCGGAACCACGCAGCGGCTGCACCATGCCGCCCAGCGGCACGACGTCGGCGTAATGGCGAGCTTCGATCGCCTGCTGCGGGCAGATCTTCACGCAGGAATAGCACTCCCAGCACTGCTCGGGCTCCTGGTTGAACGCCTTCATGGCGTGGCCGGTTTCCGAACCGTCCTTGTCCAGTTTCATCAGATCGTGCGGGCAGATGTACATGCAAGCGGTCTTGTCCTGACCCTTGCAACCGTCGCACTTGTCGGTACGAACATAGGTTGGCATTACAGTCTCCTAAAGTTAGCTAACAATCCGCGTACGTCGCGGTCCGCTTAGAACTGAACCCGTCCTTGGCCGGGGCGTATCGCGAATCCGCTTCCGGTAGGCTCGTGTCCTAAAACCCTTGCCCTGATCTCGATAGTTGTGGCGAGCAGGGCATATTCCGTCCGGCATTCATTCCTGCCGGGTGGAAAAATCATGCGGCCGAGTGGCCTTTCAGCTCGACCTTGACGTTCTGTTCTGCGGTCAGTCCAGCGTAGTATTTCTGCAGGACTTTTGCGACTTCGGGTCGGCTGAATTCGACCGGCAGATCCTGGCCTTCGGACAGCATCGAACGCACCTTGGTGCCGGACAGCAGGATGCGGTCCTCCTTGGTGTGCGGGCAGGTGCGCTGCGAGGCCATGCCGCCGCACTTCTTGCACCAGAAGGTCCAGTCGATGTTCATGTTCACGGTTTCGAGCGAGCCCTTGGGGATCTCGTCGAAGATCTTCTGTGCGTCGAAGGGGCCGTAGTAGTCGCCCACGCCGGCGTGGTCGCGGCCGACGATCAGGTGCGAGCAGCCGTAGTTCTGGCGGAACAGGGCGTGCAGCAGGGCCTCACGCGGGCCGGCGTAGCGCATGTCCAGCGGGTAGCCGGCCTGGATCACGGTGTTGGGCGCGAAGTAGTTCTCGACCAGCACGCTGATGGCCTCGGAACGGACTTCGGCGGGGATGTCGCCCGGCTTCAATGCGCCCAGCAGGGAGTGGACCAGCACGCCGTCCATGGTCTCGATGGCGATCTTGGCCAGGTACTCGTGCGAGCGGTGCATCGGGTTGCGGGTCTGGAAGGCGGCGATCTTGGACCAGCCCAGCTGCTCGAACTTGGCGCGAGTCTCGGCCGGGGTCATGAACTGATCGCCGTATTCTTCCTTGAAGGTGCCGGTGGACAGGACCTTGACCGGACCGGCCAGGTTGTACTTGCCCTGGGCCATGACCATCTTGACGCCGGGGTGCTCGAGATCGGTGGTCTTGTAGACCTGCATGCACTCGTGGGCCTTGTCGATGGTGTACTTGTCGGTCACCTTCATGGTGCCCATGATCTCGCCGGATTCGCCGTCGACCAGGGCGATGTCGTCGCCGTCCTTGAGGGTCTCGTCGTCAGTCGACAGGGTCACGGGAATGGGCCAGAACAGGCCATTGGCCATCTTGTAGCCGTCGCATACGCCCTGCCAGTCGGACTTGGTCATGAAGCCGTCCAGCGGGGTGAAGCCGCCGATGCCCATCATGATGAGATCGCCGGTTTCGCGGGAGCTCATCTTGACCTTGGGCAGCGAGGCCGCGCGGGCTTTTTCAGCGGCGAGTGCGTCGCCCGTCAGCAGCAGGGGCTTGAGTTCACCGCCACCGTGGGGGCGTACCAGTTTGGACATGCTGTCTCCTCAGACTTTATGTGGGTATTAGAGTCCAAGCAGGATAGCACCGGGCCCGACGCCTGAATAATCCTTTATTTTTATTTGAGGATAAGCGGGTTTGATATTGAAGGTCGGAAACAAAAAAGCCCGGAATATCCGGGCTTTTTTGTTTATTAACAATGTATTACGCGTCAAAGAAGGCGGGCATGTCGGTTTGTTCCGTCTTGATGACGTCCACCCACGCCGGCTTGGTATCGCCTCCGGCGGCGGCCAGCTTTTTGGTCTCTTCGTAGAGCATTTTCCAGCGGTTGTAGAGACAGTCGCTGACTTTGCGCATGCCCGAGTCAAAGTAGGAATTGTGCAGATCGCCGATGGTGCGGGTGAAGGATTCCATCTGCTCCAGCAGGTTGTGCGGATAGCCGTGGCGATTGGGGTCGGCGTATTTGACCATCTCGCGCTTGACCGCGCGGACGAAGACTTTCTGGCCTTCGGTGAGGTCGGATTCGGTGCGGGGTGCGCCGCCGAAATTCATCACTTCGTGAATGAAACCGTTCAGGCGTTCGCCGAAATCGAAATTGGCATAGTCGACGTTTTGCATAAATCCTCCGTTATCAGGTGATGCTTTAAGACTGGATGTGACTCCGACGCCTATCCTACGCCGCGCGATGCGGCTGTCCAGCGTCTTCGCGGGGCGGTTGCGCGATTATTTTCTAAGCCCTTGAATCCAGCGGGAATAAATTTTGTCCGCCAACTGATGCAGGCGTGCGGTGCGGGCAGCCATGTCCGCCTGGATGGCTTCGGGCGATTGCACGCCCGGACTGTCGCTGGCGGCGATCTCGGCGGCGCCGCTGGTGCACCAGCTGGCGATAAGCTCGGGGGTCATTTCGACGTGGCATTGCATGCCGATATGGCGGTCGTTCAACACGTAGGCCTGGTTGGCGCACCAGGCGCTGTCGAGGATGCGCGTGGCTCCAGGCGGCAGGGTGAACGTTTCGCCGTGCCAGTGGAATGCCGGCATGGGTTGCGTGGCATCACCCAGCCAGGGGCGCGCAGCGTCGGCATCGGTGATGCGAACGTCGCCCCAGCCGATTTCCTTGACCGGGTTGGCGCCGACTGTACCGCCGAGCGCTTTCGACATGAGTTGACCGCCCAGGCAATGGCCAATTACCGGAATGTCCGATGCGACCGCCTGGCGGATCAACGACAGCACTTGCGGAATCCAGGGCAGATCATCGTTGACGCTCATCGGTCCGCCCATCAAGCAGACGCCTGAAGCGCCGTTAAGATTCTCGGGCACGGCGTCGTCGGCGTCGATGCGTACCAGCTGCCAGGGAATGCCGTGGCGATCCAGAAACGTGGTGAAATAGCCCGGCCCTTCGGTCGGGGAATGACGAAATACCAGAACAGGATTCATGATGGCACTCAAGCAAAATATTTCCGTAGCTATCTTAGCCGGAGTTTGTGTCGCCAGTTCGGCGGCATGGGCCGCCAGCGTTTCGGTCATGGGTTTGTTCAAGGACAAGGCCATCGTGAGCATCGATGGCGGCAAGCCGCGCACGCTGAGCGTCGGGCAGACTGTCCAGGGCGTGAAGCTGGTTGCGGCCGATTCCGCCAGCGCCAGTATCGAGGTCGACGGCAAGCGCCGCAGCCTCGCCATGGGGCAATCGTTCGCGGGTGGAACGCCGGTGGGAACGCGCCAGTCCGTGTCGCTGACAGCCGATTCGCGGGGGCACTTTGCGGCGATGGGCGCCCTGAATGGCTTTCCCGTCACTTTTTTGGTCGATACGGGCGCCACCGCGATCGCCATCAATGCATCCGAGGCGCGCCGCATCGGACTCGACTACCGGGCCGGGCAAGCCACTGGGGTGAATACGGCGGGGGGCGTCGTGCCGGCCTGGCACGTCAAATTCAACACGGTCAAAGTGGGCGGGATCGTGCTCAATCAGGTGGACGGCATGGTGGTGGAGTCGGGCCTGAGTGTGCCGTTGCTGGGAATGAGCTTCCTCAACCGGATGGAAATGAGGCGCGACGGACAGACCATGACACTGACCCAGCGCTATTGATTCTCAGCGTGCCAAAAACAAGGCCTGCGATTGCAGGCCTTGTTTTTTTCAAGCAGCGGAAATCAATGCTTGGTCTTGTCTCGCTCGATCAGTGCATACGCGCTGTGATTGTGGATCGACTCGAAGTTTTCGGCTTCCACAATGTAGGCGTCAATCAGCGGCTCGGCGTTCATGGCTGCAGCTACGTCGCGCACGATATCCTCAACGAACTTGGGGTTGTCGTAGGCGCGCTCGGTGACGTATTTCTCGTCCGGACGCTTCAGCAGACCGAACAGTTCACATGAAGCCTGATCCTCGACCTTGCGCACCAGATCCTCGATCCACAGGAATCCATTGGTTCTCGCGGTGACCGTCACATGCGAGCGCTGGTTGTGCGCGCCGTATTCGGAGATTTTTTTCGAGCAGGGGCACAGGCTGGTCACCGGCACCAATACCTTGGTGGTGTGGGTGAATTTGCCGTTCTCGATCACGCCGATGAAGGTGACTTCGTAATCGAGCAGGCTTTGCACGCCGGAAACCGGCGCGGCCTTGTTGACGAAGTAGGGGAAGCTCATTTCGATGTAGCCCGATTCGGCTTCGAGGCGCTCGACCATCTGGCGCAGCATGCCCTCGAAGTTTTCGACCGAAATCTCGCGCTCGCGCGTGTTGAGGATCTCGATGAAACGCGACATGTGGGTGCCCTTGAAATTGTGCGGCAGGTACACGTACATGTTGAAGTTGGCGATGGTGTGCTGGACGCCGCCGGTCTTGTCCGCGACCCGGACCGGGTGGCGGATGCTTTTGATGCCGACCTTGTCGATGGCGATTTGCCGGGTGTCGACCGAGTTTTGTACGTCCGGCATGCAGACGGCGGTATCGCAAACTTGGTTCATGGCAGGCTCCTTATGGGTTCAGTTTAGACTCAGTATAAACTGCCATAATAGTTGAGTAAACTACTAGGGTAATAGGGTTATCCGCTGGCGGACGGCGCGTTCAATTCCCGTCGCATCGAGGCCGCATTCAGCCAGCATGGCAGGCACGTCGCCGTGTTCGATGAAGCGGTCGGGCAAGCCGAGATGCAGCACGGGCACCTGAATGCCGCGGGCGGACAGCGCTTCGGCCACGCCGGCGCCGGCGCCGCC
>JBGSZD010000331.1:0-18928 GCA_041750575.1 Thiobacillus sp.
TGGCGGCAGTCGCCACCACCATCGCCGCGTTCCTGCCGTTGATGCTGATGCCGGGCATCGTCGGCAAGTTCATGATGCTGGTGCCGCTGGTCGTGACGCTGGCGCTGGCCATCAGCCTGCTCGAAGCCTACTGGATGATGCCGGCGCACGTGGTCGGGCTCAGACTCAGCTTCAGCAAACCGACGCGTCTGCAGCGGTTGCGCGAACGCTACACCCACACGCTGCGTGTTAAATACACCCGGCTGCTGGTCAGGCTGATGCGCCATCCCTGGATCAGCGGACTGGTGGTGCTGCTGCTGTTCGCTGGCGCGGCGGGCCTGGTGGCGAGCGGCGCGGTACGCACGCAGTTCTTCGCCTTCGACCCGATCCGCCTGTTCTACGTCAATATCGACATGCCCAGCGGCAGCGCCATCGACGTGACGCTGCGCGAGACGGCGAAAGTCGAGGCGGTGGTGCGCCGCCATCTGAAAAACGGCGAGGCGCGCGGGGTCACCAGCTACGCCGGCGTGAAGTGGACCGACACCGAACCGCTCTACGGCGAAGCCTACGGTCAGGTCAGCGTGTCGCTGAATCCACGCGTCGACGACATGCGTGAGGTCAGCGAAGTAGTCGAGGCCATGCGTAGCGAGGTGGGCGCACTGCCTAGTCCCGGCCGGGTTTCCTTCACCCAGATTTCCGGTGGTCCGCCTGCATCCAAACCAATCAAGCTGCGCCTGCTGGGTGACGACGTCGACGAACTGCGCGCCGCCGCTCAAGCGCTGAAACGGGCAGTGATCCAACTCGACGGCACCCGCGACGTGACCGACGACGACCTGCCTGGCCGACCCCAACTGATACTGCAGCTCGACGCTGAGGCGGTGAAAAGCGCCGGTCTCGACCCGGCCACGGTGGCGCGGCTGGTGCGTCTGCATACCGAAGGCGAAATCATCAGCGAAACGCGCGCGGGCGGCGACAAGATCGAGGTTCGCGTGCTCGGTGCCACCTCCAATCAGGGCGGGCTCGCCGACATCCAGCAACTGATGGCCGATCCGGTTGCGCTTCCCGCCGGCGGCACCACCACGCTGGGCGCGCTGGTACACGCTGACACCCGCATCGGCTCTGGCGGCATCAAGCATTACAACCTCAAGCGCGCGATCACCATCGAGTCCAACCTCGACAAGGCCCGCCTCGACACGGTGGAAGCGAATGCACGCATCGCCGCGCGATGGGATGCGATGGAAGCGCGCTACCCGAACACCCGCATCGATTTTTCCGGCGAGCTCGACGACATCAACGAAAGTCTCGCCGCGATGAAGATGCTGTTTCTGATGGGCATCGGACTGATCTACCTGATCCTCGCCGCGCAGTTCCGTTCCTACTGGCAGCCCCTGCTGATCCTGCTGACGGTGCCGATGGCCTTCACCGGCGTGGTGTTCGGGCTCTTCATCACGCAAAACCCGTTGAGCCTGTACACCCTGTACGGCGTCATCGCGCTCACCGGCATCGCGGTCAACTCGGCCATTGTGCTGATCGACGCCGCCAACGAACGCCTCAAAGCCGGTATGGGTCTGTTGCACGCCAAGCTGTACGCCGCACGCCGGCGCGTCGTGCCCATCCTTATCACCACCACGACCACCATCGGCGGCCTGTTCTCGCTTGCCGTCGGGCTGGGAGGGAAGTCGCTGATCTGGGGGCCGATGGCGGCAAGTCTGGTGTGGGGCCTGCTGGTCGCTACCGCACTCACGCTGTTCACCATGCCCACGCTGTTCCGCCTGTCGATGCAGATCGGACCCGCTGCGCGTGCCGGCGTCGCGCGCAAGCTCAAGCGCGCGGCAGAATGAGATGAACCCGCGCGAACTGCTGATCGACTCGTTTCGTGCGGCGGTCGCCGCGGCCGATCCCGCGCATAGCCTGCCGCCCCATCTGCCCAAGCCACCGCGTGGACGCACTCTGGTGGTCGGTGGTGGCAAGGCGGCCGCCAGCATGGCTGAGGCCGTGGAAGCCCACTGGCCCGCAGATACGCCATTGTCCGGGTTGGTCGTCACGCGCTACCAGCACAGCCTGCCCACGCTACGCATCGAAGTCGTCGAAGCCAGCCATCCGTTGCCAGACGGACGTGGCGAGGAAGCGGCTTTGCGCATGTTGAGGATGGCAGGCGAACTCGGCCCGGACGATCTGCTGCTGGCACTGATTTCGGGCGGCGGTTCCAGCCTGCTTGCCGCGCCGGTCGAAGGCGTGAGCCTGAAGGAACTGCGCCAGATAACCAAGGCCCTGCTGCACGCTGGCGCGACCATTCACGACATCAACACCGTGCGCAAACACCTCACCCGCTTGTCAGGCGGGCGGCTGGCGCAAGCCGCAAACGGCGCGCACGTGCTGGCGCTGATCATTTCCGACGTCGTCGGCGACGATCCCACCCATATCGCGTCCGGCCCCTGCTCGCCCGACCCCACGACCTGCGCCGATGCGCTGAGCATCCTCACGCGCTTCGGCATCGCCCCGCCTGCCAGTGTCCACCAGTTTCTTGAGCGCTGTGTGAGCAGTGTAGGTGCCGACACGCCCAAACCCGGCGACCCCTGTTTTGCACGCGCGGAAAACCGCATCATCGCTCGAGCACACGTCAGTCTCGAAGCGGCAGCACGGCATTTTGAACAGCACGGCATTGCGGCGGTGGTGCTGTCGAACAGCGTCAGCGGAGACGCGCAAACCGTGGCCCTGCAACATGCCGCGCTGGCGCGCGCGCTGGCTGTGCGGCAACCGCTGGCGCTGATTTCTGGTGGCGAGACCACTGTCACCCTGCGTCCGCAACATGGTCGCGGCGGCCGCAATGCTGAGTTTCTGCTGGCGCTGACGCTGGCGCTGGGCGACATTCCGGCGCGGGCAATCGCTTGCGACACTGACGGCATCGATGGCAGTGAGGACAACGCCGGTGCCGTAATCGGCCCAGATACGCTAGCGCGTGCGCGCGCGCTAGGTATCGACGCGGTAGCGAAGCTGACCGCCCACGACAGCCATGGATTTTTCGCGGCGCTCGGCGATCTCGTCGTCACCGGCCCTACCCGCACCAACGTCAACGATTACCGGGCGTTGCTGCTTGGCGTGGATTAAACACTAGTTCAGCCGCAGCACCTGAACCGGATCGCCGACCTTCAGTCCGTATGCAGTGGCAGCACTGCCTCGGTTGACGGCGAGTTCAAGCAGCCCCACGCTATTCATGAACCAGAACCCCTCGCCCTTGCCGACGAAGCCAAAGCTTTCACTGTGCTTGAACGATTGGCCCGCCACACTGACACGCGCATTTTTCAGCACACCGCGCACGCCGGTCCAGGCGTTTCCGTAATGATCGATGTAGATCACTCGCGCCAGATCGCCAGCATCGAACTCGACTTTGAGCGCATTGATTGGCGCCAACTTCTCGGTTGGGAATGCGCCACGCGCGATATCGGCTACGATCAGCGCAAACAGATCGCGGCCATGAAAGGTGGTGGACAGGGCATCGGGTTGCCAGGTGATGCGCCATAACTTGGCATCGGTACTGCGCGCCGCGATGACCGACAGGAGCCCGTTATCCGGCCCGACAAACCAGCGCCCGCCGGCCAGCACGACTACTGCGTCGCGCGGCGTGCCCACGCCAGGGTCGACCACCGCCAGAAACACACTACCGGGTGGAAAACCCGGCGCAAACGCAGCCAGCAAATGCGCACCGGCGTGCGGGTTGAAATCCGGTACCTCGTGCAGCAAATCCATCACTTGCTGCGCAGGCGCATGTTCAGCAAGGCGCGCCTTGACTTGGCCCACGTAAGGATCACGCGTCCCAAAATCGGTGAAAAGTACGATCAATGGTTTGTCCTGTGCTGGTAGGAGTGTCGACTATGCTCCACAAGGTCAGGCAGCGGCAAGTACAAACAGCGCGGATAAACCCGATCTCGCGATCTATACTCTTGAGCCAGACATGAAAAAAGCCGGGCGGACCCGGCTTTTTTGTATCAGCGATACTGGCGTGATTTATTCGGTGTCAACAGGTGCCGCATCGCTGTCCGGACGGTCAACCAGTTCGACCAGCGCCATCGGAGCGTTGTCGCCATTACGAAAACCGTATTTCAGGATGCGCAGGTAGCCACCGGGACGAGTCTTGTAACGCGGGCCCAGTTCGCCGAACAGCTTGACGACCATCTCACGGTCACGCAGGCGATCGAACGCCAGGCGATGATTCGCCAAGCTGGGTTCCTTGCCGAGGGTGATCAGCGGCTCGACGAAGCGGCGCAGTTCCTTGGCTTTGGGCAGCGTGGTCTTGATGACTTCGTGCTTCAGCAGCGAGTTGCTCATATTGCGGAACATGGCCAGACGATGGCTGGTGGTACGGTTCAGCTTGCGATTGGATTGACGATGACGCATGGCGATTCCTTTCTATGGGTATTTTTTCTTGGGCTAGGTCACCTGCCACGGCGACCCGCACTTTATGGATTCAAAACAAATATCAGGGGCGCTCGAGACCAGCGGGCGGCCAGTTCTCCAGTTTCATGCCCAACGACAGTCCCTTGGACGCGAGCACATCCTTGATCTCGTTCAGCGACTTGCGGCCCAAGTTGGGCGTACGCAGCAATTCGGTTTCGGAACGCTGGATCAGGTCGCCGATGAAATAGATGTTTTCGGCTTTCAGGCAGTTGGCCGAACGCACGGTCAGTTCGAGATCGTCGACCGGACGTAGCAGCAACGGATCAACTTGCGGCGAGCGCGGCGATTCGGATTCGGCCGGGGTGCCTTCCAGATCGGCAAACACCGACAGCTGGTTGACCAGAATGCGGGCCGCGGTACGTACGGCTTCTTCCGGCTCGACCACGCCATTGGTTTCGATGTCGATCACCAGACGGTCGAGGTCGGTACGCTGTTCGACGCGCGCGCTTTCTACCGAGTAGGCGACGCGGCGGACAGGGCTGAACGACGCGTCAACCAAGATCGAACCGACCGTGCGGGTTTCTTCCGAAACTTTGCGCGCGGTGGCCGGCTGATAGCCACGGCCCGCTTCGATCTTGATTTCCATGTCGAGCTTGCCGCCCTTGGTCAGGTGGGCAATCACGTGATCGGGATTCATCACTTCGATGTCGTGACCGATCTCAATGTCGCCCGCCGTCACCACGCCTTCGCCAGACTTGGAGACTTTGAGGATCGCCTCAGACTTGCCGTGCATCTTGAACGCGATGCCCTTGAGGTTCAGCAGGATATCGACGACGTCTTCCTGCACACCTTCGATGGTCGAGTACTCGTGCACGACACCGCTGATCGCCACCTCAGTCGGCGCGTAGCCAACCATGGACGACAACAGGATGCGGCGCAGCGCATTGCCGAGCGTATGGCCGTAGCCACGCTCGAAGGGCTCCATGATGACCTTGGCATGCAGCGGGGAGGCACGATCCACCTCCACAATACGCGGCTTGAGAAATTCCGTAGCGCTATGCATAGAGTGCTATTCCTTAAAACCAGCCTTTAAAACCGAGTCAGGGAGACCGGTTTAGCTTATTTGGAGTACAGTTCGACGACCAGCGACTCGTTGATGGTCGACGGCAGTTCCGAGCGTTGCGGAGCGGCTTTGTAAGTGCCCTTGAGCGCTTTGGTGTCGACTTCGACCCATTCGGGGTAACCACGCGCTGCAGTGGCTTCCGCAGCCGCCTTGATGCGAAGCTGAGCCTTCGCCTTTTCCATCACCTCGACCACGTCCCCTGCGCGCACTTGGTATGACGGAATGTTGACGCGGCGACCATTCACAGTAATACCGTTATGGCGCACGATCTGGCGTGCTTCAGTACGTGACGCACCAAAACCCATGCGGTAGCACACCGAATCCAGGCGCGACTCCAGCATCGACAGCAGGTTCTCACCGGTCACACCCTTGCGGCTATCAGCGCGCTTATAGGTCAGGCGGAACTGGCCTTCAAGCACACCGTAGATACGGCGGATTTTTTGTTTTTCACGCAACTGCACGCCATAGCCGGACAGGCGGGCGCCACTCTTCTGACCATGCTGGCCAGGCGCATAGGCGCGGCGTTCGATGGCGCATTTGTCAGTGAAACATTTCTCGCCCTTCAGGAAAAGCTTTTCGCCTTCACGACGGCACTGACGGCATTTGGGATCAAGATTACGAGCCATGATTTACCCTAGGATTAGATACGACGCTTTTTGGAGGGACGGCAACCGTTGTGCGGGATCGGGGTGACATCCGAGATCGCAACGATCTTGAAGCCCAGCGCATTCAGCGCACGCACAGTGGATTCACGACCTGGACCGGGGCCCTTGATGCGCACTTCCAGATTCTTGACGCCGTATTCCTGCGCCATCTTGCCGGCATTTTCAGCCGCGACCTGCGCCGCGAACGGGGTCGATTTGCGCGAACCCTTGAAACCCGCACCACCGGCAGTCGCCCACGACAGAGCGTTACCCTGGCGGTCAGTGATCGTCACGATGGTGTTATTGAATGAAGCGTGAATGTGCGCAATGCCTTCCGCGACATTCTTTTTAACTTTTTTGCGAATTCTCGCCGCTGGTTTCGTAGCCATGTTTAACCTTTACTTTCTGATGGCCTTGCGCGGGCCCTTACGGGTACGTGCATTGGTGCGGGTACGTTGACCGCGCGCCGGCAAACCTTTGCGATGACGGAAGCCGCGATAGCAGCCAAGATCCATCAAACGCTTGATGTTCATGGTGATTTCACGGCGCAGGTCGCCCTCGACCGTGAACTTGGCCACGCCCTCGCGCAAACGCTCCATTTCGGCTTCGGTCAAGTCTTTGATTTTCGACGACTGGGCAATGCCAGACGCGTCACAAATCTTGCCAGACGTGGTCCGGCCGATACCGTAAATGGCGGTCAACGCAATAACCGCGTGCTGATGATTCGGGATATTAACCCCTGCAATACGAGCCATTCGCAAAGCTCCGAACGCAAAACAAAAAATTATAACACGCCAACCCGGTTTCAGGTTGGCTCGAATTCAAATCCCGCAAACTGTCCTGCTTAACCTTGGCGCTGCTTGTGACGCGGATCATCACAAATCACGCGTACAACACCCTTGCGGCGCACAACCTTGCATTTGCGACACATCTTTTTGACTGAAGCCTGCACTCTCATGGTTTTCTCCATTCACTCACCGGTGGCGTGCCGCCGGTTAAAAATCATTTGGCCCGGAAAACAATCCGGCCTTTGGTCAAATCATACGGGGTGAGTTCAACGGTCACCTTGTCACCCGGAAGTATCCGGATGTAGTGCATGCGCATCTTTCCCGAGATATGTCCCAGCAAAATATGACCATTTTCCAGCTTGACTCTGAAGGTGGCGTTCGGCAGGTTCTCGACAACTTCACCCTGCATCTGAATGACATCTTCCTTCGACATCAGCGCCCCACTAAGCCGTTCTTGAAATTAGCTTTCTTGAGCAGGCCCTCGTACTGATGCGACATGACATACGCTTGAACCTGCGCCATGAAATCCATGGCTACCACCACAATAATCAGCAGCGATGTTCCACCAAAATAGAATGGAACATTCCACTTCAAAATCAGAAACTCGGGCAACAAGCACACCAAGGTGATGTAGATTGCGCCCACCAGCGTCAACCGGGTCAGAATCTTGTCAATATAGCGTGCGGTCTGGTCGCCCGGCCGAATGCCTGGAACGAACGCCCCGCTTTTCTTCAGGTTATCTGCCGTCTCCTTGGAATTAAACACCAAGGCCGTGTAGAAAAAACAGAAGAAGATGATTGCAAGCGCATACAGCAACACATATACCGGTTGGCCCGGCGACAAGGTGGAAGCGATATCCTTCAGCCATCCCATGCCTGCGCCACTGCCAAACCATCCTGCCAAGGTAGCCGGAAACAGAATGATGCTTGATGCGAAAATCGGCGGGATCACCCCTGCCATGTTCAGTTTAAGCGGCAGATGCGAGGTTTGCCCGCCCACCACCATCCTGCCAACCTGACGTTTGGCGTAGTTCACCAAAATCTTGCGCTGTCCCCGCTCAACAAACACCACCAGCGCGGTAACCAGCAACACTGCGACAAACAGCATCAGCACCAAGGGAATCGAGAACGCCCCGGTGCGCGTCAATTCCAGCGTGCCGCCAATCGCATGAGGCAATCCCGCAGCAATACCTGCAAAAATGATAATCGAGATGCCATTGCCCAAGCCGCGCTCGGTAATCTGCTCACCCAGCCACATCAAAAACATCGTGCCCGCGGTCAGCGTGGCCACTGCCGTCAAACGGAATACGAAACCCGGGGCGAGCACCAGACCCGCTTGCGACTCCAGCGCAATAGCAATGCCCATCGCCTGAAACAAGGCAAGAAACAATGTACCGTAGCGGGTGTACTGCGTAATCTTGCGACGGCCTGCCTCACCCTCTTTTTTCAGTGCTTCCAGCTGAGGTGAAACGGTCGTCATCAACTGCACGATAATCGACGCCGAAATGTACGGCATGATCCCGAGTGCGAAGACGCTGAAACGCGACAACGCTCCACCCGAAAACATGTTGAACATGCCCAGGATCCCGCCCTGCTGCGACTTGAACAACTGATCGAGCACCAGCGGATCGATACCTGGCACCGGAATGAACGTTCCGATGCGGTAAACAATCAGAGCGCCAAGCAGGAACATCAGGCGACGCTTGAGGTCGCCGAATTTGTTCAAGCCGGTTTTGGGCGTGGCCACAGCGGATTCCTCGCAGACTTACTCGGCGACGCTGCCGCCAGCCGCTTCGATCGCAGCACGCGCACCCTTGGTGACTGCAACGCCGCGCAACTTGACCGCCTTGCCGATTTCGCCAGCCAGATAGATCTTGGCTGCGCGCACCGAAGCGCTGACAACGCCCGCCTGTTTCAGTACCAGCAAATCGATTTCGTCGACGCCCACGGCTGCCAGTTCAGACAGACGCACATGCGCCGTGTCGGCCTTGGTCAGCGAAACGAAGCCGCGCTTGGGCAGACGGCGATGCATCGGCATCTGGCCGCCTTCAAATCCCACTTTGTGGAAGCCGCCTGCGCGAGACTTCTGGCCCTTGTGGCCACGACCCGCGGTCTTGCCGAGGCCTGATCCGATACCACGACCCACACGACGCTTGTCTTTTTTTGCGCCGTCCGCCGGTTTAATATTGTTCAGTTCCATTTAAGCCTCACACTTCACCAGATAGGCGACCTTGGTAATCATCCCGCGGTTTTCCGGTGTATCCAGTACCTCAACCGTGTGGTGCATCCGACGCAGACCGAGCCCGCGGACACAGGCGCGGTGTGGCGCCTTGGTGCCAATCAGGCTTTTGATCAGCGTCACCTTGATTTTTTTCTGCTCGCTCATGGCTTACCCCGTGATGTCTTCGACGGATTTGCCGCGCTTGGCCGCGATATCCGACGGCGTGGACATTTTCATCAGGCCGTCGATCGTTGCACGCACGACGTTGTAGGGATTGGTCGAGCCCAGGCACTTCGCCAGCACGTTCTGCACGCCCATCACCTCAAACACGGCACGCATCGCACCGCCGGCGATAATGCCGGTACCTTCGGACGCCGGTTGGATCAACACACGCGATGCGCCATGCTGCCCCACCACCGTATGATGAAAGGTACCGTTCTTCAGATTGATCTTGACCAGCTTGCGGCGGGCCTCTTCCATGGCTTTCTGCACAGCCACCGGCACTTCGCGGGACTTGCCCTTGCCCATGCCGATACCGCCATCGCCATCGCCAACCACGGTCAGCGCAGCAAAGCCCATGATCCGGCCGCCCTTCACCACTTTGGTGACGCGGTTGACCGAAATCATTTTCTCGCGCAAGCCGTCGCCGCGCTCTTCGTTACTAGTAGGTGCTGTACGGGCCATCTTGAGTCTGCCTCGTTAAAATACCAAACCGCCTTCGCGGGCCGCTTCAGCCAGGGCTTTTACGCGCCCATGGAAACTGAAGCCTGCTCGGTCGAAAGCCACTTTTTCAATCCCCAAGCCCTTGGCCTTTTCGGCTAGGCGCTTGCCAACTGCCTTAGCAGCGTCAACATTCCCACCGTTAGCCAGTTGGCCGCGCAACTCCTTGTCATTCGACGAGGCGCTGGTCATGACCGTGCCACCATCCGCAGAAATGATCTGCGCATAGATATGGCTGTTGGTGCGGTGGATGGCCAGGCGGATCGCCTTGACGGCCGCGATTTTGGCGCGGGTTTTGCGCGCTCTGCGAATCCGTGATTGCTTGGTGTTCATTGTCTGTCCTTAAGCCTTACTTCTTCTTGGTTTCTTTCTTGATAACCACTTCGTCGCTGTAACGCACACCCTTGCCTTTGTAAGGCTCCGGCGGACGGTACGCGCGCACGTCAGCGGCCACCTGACCAACGGCCTGGCGATCGATACCCTTGATCACAATTTCAGTCTGCGTCGGGGTTTCAACCTTGATGCCGGCCGGCATTTTGTGCACGACGGGATGCGAAAACCCCAGCGTAAGGTTGAGCGCATCACCCTGAGCCTGGGCGCGATAACCAACCCCGACCAGCGTCAGTTTCTTTTCGAAACCCTTGGAAACGCCCTGCACCATGTTGTTGACCAGCGCACGCAAAGTCCCCGCCATGGCATTGGCCTGGATGCTCCCGCTGGTGGGTGCAAAGGTCACCACGCCGTCGTTGAGCGCAACCGATACGTCGCTCGACATCGCCTGGCTCATGGAACCCAGCGGGCCTTTGACCGAAATCGCATTCCCCAGCGTGACCTCGATGCCCTTCGGCAACGTAATAGGATTATTGGCTACACGTGACATTTCCGCTCCCTCTTACGCAACCACGCACAGGACTTCGCCGCCCACGCCCTTGGCGCGAGCATGGCGGTCGGTCATCACGCCACTCGAAGTAGACACGATCGCAACACCCAAACCATTCATGACACGCGGCAGATCTTCTGCGCCCTTGTAAATGCGCAGCCCTGGCTTACTCACGCGCTCGATGCGCTCGATTACCGGGCGACCAGCGTAGTACTTAAGCTGCAGTTCCAGCTCAGGCTTGCCTGCCGCACCACGAATGGCGAAGTCTTCAATATAGCCCTCGTCCTTCAGCACCTTGGCAATGGCTACCTTGACCTTGGAGGAAGGCATCGTGACAGCCGCCTTCTCAACCGCCTGCGCATTACGAATGCGGGTCAGCATATCCGCGATGGGATCACTCATACTCATATCGTCTACCCCTTACCAGCTAGCCTTGACGATGCCGGGTATCTCACCGCGCATCGCATATTCACGCAGCTTGCTGCGGCCCAGGCCGAATTTGCTGAACACGCCGCGCGGACGTCCCGTCAACTGGCAACGGTTGCGCTGGCGCACCGGGCTGGCGTTGCGCGGCAGCGCCTGCAAAGCCTGATACGCGGCCATGCGATCTTCTTCGCTGGTCTGGACGTTGGCGATCACGGCTTTGATCTCGGCACGCTTGGCGGCATATTTCTTCACCATGCGCGCGCGCTTTTCTTCACGGTTAATCAAGGATAACTTGGCCATGCCTACCTCAATTCTTGAATGGGAAACTGAAGGCGGCAAGCAGGGCTCGCGCTTCATCATCAGTCTTGGCGGTGGTGGTGATGGTGATATTCATCCCACGCAACGCATCAATCTTGTCGTATTCGATCTCGGGGAAGATGATCTGCTCCTTGATGCCCATGTTGTAGTTGCCACGGCCATCGAAGGACTTGCCAGAAATACCCCGAAAGTCACGAATACGCGGCATTGCCACGGTCACCAGACGATCCAGAAATTCATACATCTGCGCGCGGCGCAGCGTCACCATGCAACCGACCGGATAGTTATCACGGATCTTGAAGCCGGCGATCGATTTCTTGGACTTGGTGACGACCGGTTTTTGGCCCGCAATCTTCTGCATGTCGGACACCGCGTGATCCATCACTTTTTTGTCGGCCACCGCTTCGCCCACACCCATGTTCAGGGTGATTTTCTGGATACGCGGGACTTCCATGACGGACTTGTAGCCGAACTGCTCTACCAGCTTGGGCACCACCGTCTCACGATACAACTCTTGAAAACGCGCCATGATTACCCCTGAGCGTCAACCATTTCGCCGTTGGACTTGAACACGCGCACCTTGCGTCCATCCCCCAGCACTTTGTAACCCACACGATCCGCCTTTTGTGTCGCCGCATTGAACAGCGCCACATTTGAAGCCTGGATCGGCATCTCTTTTTCGACGATCCCGCCCTGCTGATTACGCATGGGGTTGGGCTTCTGGTGTTTCTTGACGCGATTCACGCCCTCCACCACCACATGCCCGTCGTCCAGCACGCGCAACACAGTACCGCGCTTGCCCTTGTCTTTACCGGTCAGAACGACGACCTGATCGCTTTTATGAATACGTGCCATGATTCCCCCTTACAGAACCTCAGGCGCCAGCGAGACGATCTTCATGAACTTCTCGTTACGCAATTCACGGGTAACCGGCCCGAAGATACGGGTGCCGATCGGCTCGAGTTTGTTGTTGAGCAACACGGCAGCATTGCCATCGAAGCGCACCAGCGAGCCATCCGGACGACGTACGCCCTTGGCGGTACGCACCACCACGGCATTGTAGACATCGCCCTTCTTCACGCGCCCACGCGGCGCAGCATCCTTGATGCTGACCTTGATGATGTCGCCCACGCTTGCGTAGCGACGGTGACTGCCGCCCAACACCTTGATGCACATCACCGAGCGTGCGCCTGTGTTGTCAGCCACGTCCAATACGGACTGCATCTGAATCATTTATTTGCCTCCAACTTTATCCACCATAGCGGTGGCCAGTTTTGGAACCCGTTCGGGAGAATTTTCGCGCCCAACCAATATCAATCGAGATCGGCGCGAAAGCTACTGAGTCAGCGAACCGGAACAAACCAACCGGCACACCAACCGGAAAACCCGGCACTATACCGGGTCTTGGCATTACATGCAAGCCTTAAACGCGAGCGCGCTCAATCAGTTTGCTGACGGTCCAAGCCTTGGTACGAGACAGCTTGCGCGATTCCTCAATTTGCACCATGTCACCCTCGTGAAACTCATTGTTTTCATCGTGGGCATGATATTTCTTGGACAAGCGAATCACCTTGCCGATGACCGGATGCTTGACGCGACGCTCGACCAGCACGGTGACCGTCTTGTTCATCTTGTCGCTTACCACACGCCCAGTCAGCGTGCGCACCATCTTCTTGATTTCAGTCATGCTTGACCTGCCTTCTCGCGCATAATGGTTTTGACGCGGGCAATATCACGGCGCAACTTGCCCAGGTCGGCAGTTTTGTTCGACTGCTGGGTGGCCACCTGCATACGCAGCGCAAAGTGGGCACGCAGCAGGGATTCGAGTTCCTGCTTTAACTCAACGGCATTTTTGCCGCGCATATCTTTGGTATTCATCACTCAGCTCCCGATCATGCGGGTCACGAAAGTCGTTGCGATCGGCAACTTGGCCGCAGCCAAGCGAAATGCCTCACGTGCGATTTCTTCGTTCACGCCATCCATCTCGTACAACACCTTGCCAGGCTGAATCTCGGCCACATAGTATTCTGGAGCGCCTTTACCGTTACCCATACGCACTTCAGCCGGCTTACGCGAAATCGGCTTGTCCGGGAAAATTCGGATCCAGACACGCCCACCGCGCTTGATGTGACGGGTCATCGCACGACGCGCCGCTTCAATCTGGCGCGCAGTCAGACGACCACGGCCAACGGCCTTCAAACCAAAATCACCAAAGCTGACATTGGCGCCGCGGGTCGCCAGACCGGTGTTACGGCCTTTCTGTTCCTTGCGGTATTTTCTTCTAGCTGGCTGCAGCATGTTTCACTCCTGGTTTCTTGCCGCGCTTTTCCTGCTCGGCTACGGCAGGTTGCTCACCGCGGCTCAGCGCATCACCCTTGTATACCCAAACCTTGATGCCAATGATGCCGTAGGTGGTTTTGGCTTCGGCAAAACCATAATCAATTTCGGCGCGCAAGGTATGCAGCGGCACGCGACCCTCGCGGTACCATTCGGTCCGCGCGATTTCGGCGCCGTTCAAGCGGCCAGCGCTCATGATCTTGATGCCCTGAGCACCCAGACGCATGGCGTTCTGCATGGCACGCTTCATGGCGCGGCGGAACATCACGCGCTTTTCAAGCTGCTGCGCAATACCGTCGGCAATGATCTGAGCATCGGTTTCGGGTTTGCGCACTTCTTCGATGTTGACGTGCACGGGCACCGACATCAGACGCGCGAGTTCGCCGCGCAGAACTTCAATGTCTTCACCCTTCTTGCCGATGACCACACCGGGGCGGCCGCTGAAAATTGTGATGCGTGCATTCTTGGCCGGGCGCTCGATCAGCACCTTGGAAACCGAAGCGTGTGCAAGCTTCTTTTTCAGATAATCACGAACCTTGATATCTTCGAGCAGGGTGCTGGCAAAAGTACGGTTCGAACCGTACCACTTTGCCGTCCAGATACGCTGAACACCAAGACGGAACCCAATCGGATGTATTTTCTGTCCCATGCCGCTTCCTTAATCGCCAACCGTCACGGTGATGTGACAGGTCGGTTTGCTAATACGGTTGCCACGGCCTTTGGCGCGGGCAGTAAAGCGCTTCAGCACCGAACCCTGATCGATATAAATCGTCTTGACCTTCAGGGCATCGATATCAGCACCTTCGTTGTGCTCGGCATTGGCGATTGCCGACTCCAGCACTTTCTTAATGATCTCGGCCCCTTTTTTCGGGCTGAAGGCCAGAATGTTCAACGCCTTCTCGACGCGCAGACCGCGGATCTGGTCAGCAACCAGACGGCCTTTCTGTGCGGACAGGCGGGTACCACGCAAAATCGCAGAAACTTCCATCATGCGCTCCTTATTTCTTCGCCTTCTTGTCCGCAACGTGGCCCTTGAAGGTCCGCGTCAGGGAAAACTCGCCCAGTTTGTGACCAACCATGTTCTCGGTCACAAACACCGGCACATGCTGGCGGCCGTTATGCACCGCAATCGTCAAACCGATGAAATCGGGCAACACGGTGGAGCGACGCGACCAGGTCTTGATCGGACGCTTGTCATTGGAGCCGCGAACGGCTTCAATCTTTTTCAGCAAATGCCCATCAACGAACGGGCCTTTTTTAATTGAACGTGCCATATCTTTCTACCTCAATCAGCGCGCGTGACGGCGGCGGACGATCATGTTGGAGGTGCGCTTGTTACTGCGGGTGCGATAGCCCTTGGTCGGCGTACCCCACGGGCTAACCGGATGGCGACCCGCTGCAGTACGGCCTTCACCACCACCATGCGGGTGATCGCAGGGGTTCATCACCACACCACGCACCGTTGGGCGTACACCGCGCCAGCGCATCGCACCGGCTTTACCGATCGAACGCAGGCTGTGCTCTTCGTTGCCCGCCTCGCCCATCGTGGCTCGGCAGTCAACGTGCACTTTGCGAATCTCGCCCGAGCTCAGACGCAGCTGAGCGTACGCACCTTCACGCGCCAAGAGTTGGACCGAGGTGCCAGCGGAACGCGCAATCTGCGCACCTTTACCCGGCATCATCTCGACGCAGTGCACCGTGCTGCCGACCGGGATGCTGCGCAGCGGCAGGCAGTTACCTGCTTTGATTGGCGCCTCGGCGCCGTTCACCAACTGCGCACCCACCTGCACGCCGCGAGGCGCGATGATGTAGCGGCGTTCGCCATCGGCGTAGCACAGCAAGGCCAGATGCGCGGAACGGTTGGGATCATATTCAATGCGCTCAACCTTGGCCGGAATGCCATCCTTGTTACGACGGAAATCCACCACGCGGTAATGCTGTTTGTGGCCACCACCCTTGTGGCGAACCGTGATATGGCCATTGTTGTTACGGCCCGAACCGCGTTTTTTCGGCTCGAGCAATGCTGCGACGGGTTTGCCTTTATGCAACCCCGGCGTCACGACCTTGACGACCGCACGGCGGCCGGCAGAGGTGGGTTTGACTTTAATCAGTGCCATGATTTTCTCCCTTACAGACCGGACGCGAAGTCGATGTCCTGACCCGGCTTGAGGGTGACATACGCCTTCTTCCAGTTGTCACGGCGACCCATGACACGACCGGAGCGCTTGACCTTGCCCTTGACGTTCAGCACTTGCACGCCCACGACTTCAACCTTGAACAGGCTGGCAACGGCTGCGCCAATTTCCTGCTTGGTCGCGTCGGGCAACACACGAAAAACAACCTGATTCAGCTTGTCCGCTACACGCGTGCTCTTTTCGGAGATCACGGGCGCCAGAATGACTTTGAGCAAACGCTCTTGACTGATCGCACCCATCACACCATCTCCTCAAACTGCTTGACCGCCGCTTTGGTGATCAGCACGTTACCGAATTTGACCAGGCTCCACGGATCGGCCTGATGCGGCTCGACCACATAGACGTTCGGCAGATTGCGCGATGACAGCCACAGATTGTCGTCCACGCTGTCCGCAATGATCATGACCTTGCCGTAACCCATCGACTTCAGCTTTCCCGCCAGCAGTTTGGTTTTGGGCGAATCGATACCCAGGCTTTCGACCACCTTGAGCTTACCCTCGCGCGCCAGCTGCGAGAGGATGGTCGCCAAACCCGCGCGATACATCTTGCGGTTCACCTTGTGGGTGAAGTTTTCGTTCGGCTTGTTCGGGAACGTGACGCCACCGCCGCGCCAGATCGGGCTGGAGGTGCGACCGGCACGCGCACGGCCCGTGCCTTTTTGGCGCCACGGCTTGTGCGTCGAGGCCGTTACTTCGGCACGCGTCTGCTGCGCACGGTTGCCGCTACGGGCATTCGCCTGGAATGCGGTCACCACTTGATGCACCAGCGCCTCGTTGTATTCACGACCGAAAGTTTCATCGGAGGCAGCGACACTGGTCACTTGCTGACCCATATCGTTAATAACGGTCAAATCCATTAGGCACCCCCTTTCACAGCCGGGCGCACCACAACATGGCCACCCTTCGAACCAGGCACGGCACCTTTCAACAGCACCAGACCGCGCTCAGCGTCCACGCGCACGACTTCAAGATTCTGCTTGGTGCAGGTCACCGCACCCATATGACCGGACATGCGCTTGCCCGGGAATACACGACCCGGATCCTGCGCCATACCGATCGAACCCGGCACGTTATGCGAACGCGAGTTACCGTGCGTTGCGCGTTGCGATTTGAAGTTATGGCGCTTGATGGTGCCCGCAAAACCCTTGCCCTGCGTGACGCCCGTCACATCGACCTTTTGCCCCGCCTGGAACACCTCGACCGACACGCTCGCGCCAGCCTGGTATTGCGAAGCGACATCTGCCGACACGCGGAATTCGCGCATCAACTCGCCTGCATCCACACCCGCCTTGGCGTAATGGCCTGCTTCCGATTTGTTGACGCGGCTATTGCGGCGACTGCCATAGGCAACCTGCACTGCGGAATAACCGTCATTTTCTGGCGTGCGCACTTGTGTCACACGATTGTTTGACATTTCCAGCACTGTCACCGGAACGGACGCGCCGCTCTCGGTAAAAATGCGGGTCATGCCGACCTTACGGCCAACGAGCCCGATACTCATCTTTGTATTTCCTATCTCAAGCCAGCCTTCACGACGACCGACGAGGGTTGTAGGTGCCGATTACAATTGACCGGCGACTTTGGTACAGCTGAAGGGGCAGCATTATAACCATGCCGCCCGCTTTTTACAACTTGATTTCGACGTCGACGCCGGCAGGCAGATCCAGCTTCATCAGGGCATCGACCGTTTTGTCGGTGGGGTCCATGATGTCCATCAGACGACGATGGGTGCGGATTTCAAATTGATCGCGTGAGGTTTTGTTGACGTGCGGCGAACGCAATACGTCAAAGCGCTCGATCGAGGTCGGCAGCGGTATCGGGCCCTTGACCACAGCGCCAGTGCGCTTGGCCGTTTCCACGATTTCGAGCGCAGACTGGTCGATCAGCTTGTAGTCAAACGCCTTCAGGCGAATACGGATTTTCTGGTTTTGCATTGTTTTCGCCTTACTCTTCGATCTTGGCCACGACGCCTGCACCGACGGTGCGGCCGCCTTCGCGGATGGCGAAGCGCAAACCTTCATCCATGGCGATCGGCTGTATCAGCGACACCTTGATGCTGACGTTGTCGCCAGGCATGACCATCTCGGTGCCAGCCGGCAATTCAATGCTGCCGGTGACGTCGGTGGTGCGGAAGTAGAACTGGGGACGGTAGCCGTTGAAGAAGGGGGTGTGACGACCGCCTTCGTCCTTGGAGAGCACGTAGATCTCGGCGCTGAACTTGGTGTGCGGCTTGATGGAGCCGGGCTTGGCCAGCACCTGGCCGCGCTGGACTTCTTCACGCTTGGTGCCGCGCAGCAGGACGCCAACGTTGTCGCCCGCCTGGCCCTGGTCGAGCAGCTTGCGGAACATTTCGACGCCGGTGCAGGTGGTCTTGGCGGTGGGAACAATACCGACGATTTCGATTTCTTCACCGACTTTGATGACGCCGCGCTCGATACGACCGGTAACGACGGTGCCGCGACCGGAGATGGAGAAGACGTCTTCAACCGGCATCAGGAAGGGACGGTCGATGGCGCGCTCGGGCTCGGGGATGTAGTTGTCGAGGGCGTCGGCCAGTTTCATGATGCTGGGCTCGCCGATATCGCTCTGGTCGCCTTCGAGGGCTTTCAGGGCGCTGCCAATGATGATGGGGGTGTCGTCGCCGGGGAAGTCGTACTTGGACAGGAGCTCACGGATTTCCATTTCGACGAGCTCGAGCAGTTCGGCGTCGTCGACCATGTCGGCTTTGTTCATGTAGACGATGATGTAGGGCACGCCAACCTGACGGGCCAGCAGGATGTGCTCGCGGGTCTGGGGCATGGGGCCGTCGGCAGCGGAGACGACCAGAACGGCGCCATCCATCTGGGCGGCACCGGTAATCATGTTCTTGACGTAGTCGGCGTGGCCGGGGCAGTCGACGTGGGC
>JBGSZD010000332.1:0-2728 GCA_041750575.1 Thiobacillus sp.
AACTTGCGGGCCTGAGCACGCGCCTCGCGCTCGAACCGACGCTGATCGCGCCGGTGAAGCAGGGCGCCGTCGTCGGCACAATCGAAATCCTGCAGGGCGACAAGGTGTTGAAGAAAGTTGATGTCGTAGCCCTGGAGGCCGTCGAAGAAGGGGGCTTCTTCCGCCGCATCTGGGACAGCATCCACTTGTTTTTCAAGAGACTGTTTGGCTGACAATCAAGCGCAAACATGATGGCGCTCCCGGGAAGAGCGGTTGCTTTTTTTATCGCGGGTGGCGGGCCGGGTTTTTAGTCCGAGACCGACCCATTGCCGTCAGATAAGATATGAAAATCGACCGTCCGTACCCTCTGCCTTAGCGATCATTCAAACCTTCGAATCATAAAACCGAATCGAATTGCGCCCCTCCTCCTTGGCTTGATACATTGCCGTATCTGCCCATTTGAGGATGTCGTCCGGGCTGGCCTCATGGTTGATGAACAGTGCCACGCCGATGCTCACTGTGCATTGATGCTCGACAGTAGCGTCAGCCTTCCCCTCGCGCTTGATCGTCAGCAAATAAGGGTCCGATAACCTGATACGGATTTTTTCTGCAACGATCTCAGCTTGCGAAATCGATTTGACTTTGTCTGTATTCAATTCGCTCAGCATCACCACAAATTCATCGCCTCCGAAGCGCGCAACAGTGTCCATCTCGCGCACAAAACTCTTCAGTCGATCCGCCGCCTGAATCAACAGCAAGTCGCCCGCCACATGACCATGCATGTCATTGAGTGGCTTGAAGTAGTCCAAATCAAGGAACATCAATGCGGCATAGCAAACACTGCGCTTACTGCCCGCCATGGCCTGGATCAGGCGGTCGTTAAGCAGGCGACGGTTCGGTAGTTGGGTGAGTGGATCATAGAACGCTAGTTGACGTACCTGATCTTCCATCTGTTTGCGTTCGGTGATGTCGCGCCAAACGCAATAGATGACCTGCCTGTCGATGGTGTCGATGAGCGAGAGCGTGACCTCGGCGACAAAATTCGTGCCGTCGGCCTTGGTGTGTATCCATTCAAACCTGTGCAAGCCCTTATCCTTGGCAATGGCCATCATGCTCTCAGCCTTGGCATAGGAGTCTTGACCGTCGGGTTGCTTGGGGGGAGAAAGTTTTGAGGGATGGACGTTCAGGAATTCTTCGCGGCTTGTGTAGCCCAAGGTCCTAATGGCGGCTTCGTTGCATTCGACAAACCGGTTACCGTCGATGATCCAAGTGGGATCCGGTGACGACTCAAACAGTTGCTTGAACCAGCCTTGGTCGGATTTGACGTCTGAATGGGACATTCGAATGCATGCTGTGCAGTTGGCGAATGATGACACCTTGTCTGGCTGGGTGCAATTTCACCCGCTTCGCCAAAGTTCGCCTGTCTCCTCTCTTGTATGTGGCCTCAACTGTCTTGTTCTGGTGGCAATCCGACTGTCAATGACGCGAATAGCCCCTTGCTGGATGACTGTTCACGCTCGTAGGAAGACATTTCAAATAACCAAATAGCCATGTGGTCGCGCTAACAGAAACAACAGGGGCCGCATAAGCGGCCCTTGTTGTACTGGATACCGAAGCCTTATTTTTTCGCCGTGCGCCGCAAACGATTCAACAAGCGCCTCGCCAACTCGCCGAACAACTCGGTCTGCGTCGGGTGCGGGAAGATCGCTTTGGCCACCTGGGTCAGCGTCATTTCGCCGGCCACCATCATCACGCCGATGCCGATCAGGGTGTCGGTGTGGTCGGCGAGGTAGTGGACGCCGATGATGCGGCCGGTGACCTTGTCGGCGACCAGCTTGATCATGCCTTCAGTTTCGCCGGTGATCATGGCCTTGGCGTCTATGCTCATCGGCATCTTGGCTTCCACTGCGTCGATGCCCTTGGCTTTCGCCTGCGCGACCGACAAACCGACGAAGCCGGCCTGCGGGCGCGAGAAGGTGACGCCGCAGTCCTTGTCCTGATCGTAGGTGCTGCCATGACCGAGCAGATTGTCGGCAGCGACGCGGCCTTGCGTGGCGGCGGTGTGGGCGAGCATGTAGCCGCCGATGACGTCGCCTACCGCGTAGATGTGCGGCACGCTGGAACGGCCGGCGGTGTCCACCTTGATCGCGGCGCCGTCGAGCGCGACGCCGGCCTTGTCGAGGTTGAGCTTGCTGGTGTCAGGGCGCTTGCCGGTGGCCATCAGCACGATATCGCAGCCGAAGGTTTTGGCTTCGCCCTCGGCGGTCTTGTAGCCGACCTGCATCGCGCCCGGGATGCCTGAGACGCTGTCGATGGAGGCGCCGGTGACGACGGTGAATTCCTTCTCCAGCAGGCCGATCAGGGTCTTGCCGATTTCTTCCTCGATTTCGGCGAGGATGCGGTCGTTGCGCTCCAGCATCAGGATCTCGGTGCCGAAGTCGCGGAAGATCTGCGCCATCTCGACGCCGATGACGCCGCCGCCGACGATGGCCATCTTCTTCGGCGGATTCGCCAGGTTCCAGATGGTGTCGGAGGTGGCAACGCCACCCGTCGCGAGGTTCTCACGCGCGCCGGGGATCGGCGGAACGAAGGCGGGGGCGCCCGTTGCAATGACCGCTGCGCCGAAGCTGACGGTGTAGGGCTGGCCTTCGACCGGGGTGATCTTCAGCGTGTGGGCATCGACGAATTCGCCGTAGCCTTCGCGCACATCGATCTTCATGCCCTTGTCGGCCTTCAGTGCCATGTCGCC
>JBGSZD010000333.1:0-2303 GCA_041750575.1 Thiobacillus sp.
GGGTGATCGCCACATACATCAGCCGGCGCTCTTCTTCCAGGCCGTTTTCCTCGTGCGCGCTTTGCTCGTGCGGAAACAGGCTTTCTTCCAGCCCGGTGATGAATACCGCGTGAAATTCCAGCCCCTTGGCGGCGTGTACCGTCATCAGTTGCAGCGCGTCGTGACCCGCACCGGCCTGGTGCTCGCCGGCTTCCAGCGCGGCGTGGGCGAGGAAGGATTCCAGGGTCTTCTCTTCCGCCTCCTCGCCAAACAGGGCGGCGGCGTTGACCAGTTCGTTCAGGTTTTCCAGCCGGTCGGCGCCGTCCTTGTCGGCGCGGTAAAAGTCGGCCAGGCCGCTGGCTTCGATGACGTGATCGATGGCTTCATGCAAGGGTAAATCGGCGGTGGCCTGCTTGATTTCCTCAATCAGTTTGGCGAAGCCCGCGACCTTGCCGCCGCTCGTGCACGCCGCCTGCCACAGGCTCGCGCTAGACCGAGCTGCCGTCTCGGCCAGTTGTTCCAGCGTGCGTGCGCCGATGCCGCGCGTCGGGAAGTTCACCACCCGCAGGAACGCGCCGTCGTCTTCCGGGTTGGTCAGCAGGCGCAGATAGGCGAGGGCGTGCTTGATTTCCTGGCGCTCGAAAAAGCGCAGCCCGCCGTACACGCGATACGGCACGCTGGCGGAGAACAGCGCGTGTTCCAGCACCCGCGACTGCGCGTTGGAGCGATACAGCAGCGCCATGTCGCTGAGATTCACCCCTTCGCGGTTGAGCGCGCGTACCTCGTCCACCACAAAGCTCGCCTCGTCCTGGTCGGAATAGGCGTCGAACACGCGGATCGGTTCGCCTTCGCCTTCCGCCGTCCACAGGTTCTTGCCGAGGCGGTGCGCGTTCTGCGCAATCAGCGTATTGGCGGCGGTGAGGATGTGGCCGTGGCTGCGGTAGTTCTGCTCCAGCTTGATCACGTTGCCGTGCGCGAATTCGCGCTCGAATTCCGCCATGTTGGCCGTATTGGCGCCGCGGAAGGCGTAGATCGACTGGTCGTCGTCGCCCACCGCGAACAGCGCCGTGTGTGGCCCGGAAAACAGCTTGAGCCAGCGGTATTGCAGCGTATTGGTGTCCTGGAATTCGTCGACCAGGATGTGCTTGAAGCGGTCGCGATAATGTTCGCGCAGCGGCTCGTTGCGGTACAGCAGTTCGTACGAGCGCAACAACAGCTCGGGAAAGTCCGCCACCCCCTCACGCTGGCATTGCGCGTCGTAGGCCTCGAACAGTTCGGCCATGCGCATCGAGTATTCGTCGAACGCCTCGGCGTCGCGCGCGCGGCGGCCGGCTTCCTTGTGGCCGTTGATGAACCACTGCACCTTCTTCGGTTCGAATTTCTCGATGTCCACGTTCAGCGACTTCATCAGCCGCTTGATCGATGACAACTGGTCGGAACTATCCAGAATCTGGAACGACTGCGGCAAGCCCGCCTCGCGCCAGTGTGTGCGCAATAGACGATTCGCCAGGCCGTGGAAGGTGCCCACCCACATCCCGCGCGTATTGATCGGCAGCATCGCCGCAATGCGCGTCATCATCTCCTTCGCCGCCTTGTTGGTGAAGGTCACCGCCAGGATGCCGTGCGGCGACACCTGCCCCGTCTGGATCAGCCACACGATACGGGTGGTCAGCACCCGCGTCTTGCCCGAACCGGCGCCCGCCAGAATCAGCGCCGATTCGTGCGGCAGCGTCACGGCGGCAAGCTGTTCTGGATTCAGGTGTTCGAGCAGGGCAGACATACGGGGGTAAAATCAGGCGGTCAATGACGAATTATAAAGGCCTGCAGATGGTGAAAATTTTGTTTTTCGGCGACCTGGTCGACACCCTCGGCATGGCGTCAGACGAAATCGCCCTGCCGCCCGACGTGACCGACGTCGCGCGCCTGCTGTTCGTGCTGTCGAAGCGCGGCGAGATGTGGAAGAAGATGCTGCTCGGCAACCCCAAGTTGAATATCACCATCAACAAGCAGTTCGCCGAGAAATCCTCGCCGGTGAAGGATGGCGACGAGATCGCGCTGGTTGGGTTTTCGGTGGTTTAGCAAGTTGAAAACGGCCAGGAATGGAGTTCAGTCTGATCCTCATGTCCGTCCACTGTTCGGTGCGGATTCAACTGATACTTGCATGGGCTTAAAAAACCAAGGGCAATTCAGTAGTGTCCGGTTAAAAATCAAACAAAATCAGTTGGTTATCTGGTGGCAGCGGAAT
This sequence comes from Thiobacillus sp., assembly GCA_041750575.1. Taxonomy (GTDB): domain Bacteria; phylum Pseudomonadota; class Gammaproteobacteria; order Burkholderiales; family Thiobacillaceae; genus Thiobacillus. Next base: position 2,225 of record JBGSZD010000333.1, read on the forward strand.
GCTTCTGGTGGTGTCTGGCTGCAGGGCGCATGAAATAAGGGTTTTCTCGAAAACCGAGACCGACAATATCTGTAACAAA
>JBGSZD010000334.1:0-5941 GCA_041750575.1 Thiobacillus sp.
GTGGATGAAGACGGTCGGTTTCGGCTCACTCATCGAGGCTCTCCCGGGGCGGGTTTGGCTTGGATTGGCCGACTTATCGGCAGGTTTTCGGGCGGGCGCCACGCTTGCGGCTGCGGCATTCGCGCGCGGCGAAGGCATGGACGCCGAGCTCGCCGCGCCGATTTACCTGCGCGACAAGGTGGCGCTGACGGTGGACGAGCGCCGTGCGAGAAAAATCGCGTGAGTGCCGTATTTGAAATAGCGCACCGGCTGCGCCCGATGGCCGAGGCCGATCTGCCGCGCATCCACCGGATCGAGCTGGCGAGCTACGAATATCCGTGGACCCCGGGCAATTTCGCCGATTCGCTCAGCGCCGGCTACAGCATGTGGGTACGCGAAGCCGAGGGCGAGGTGATCGGCTATTACGCGATGATGGTAGCGGCGGGCGAAGCGCATCTGCTCAATCTGACCATCGCCCCGATCTGGCGGCGGCACGGCCTCGGTCGCGACCTGCTCGACCATTGTCTGGCGCGCGCCTGCGACCACAAGGCGGGCAGCCTGTTTCTCGAAGTGCGCACCTCCAACACCGCTGCGATCGGCTTGTATCACAGCAGCGGCTTCGTCGATCTGGCGGTGCGGCGCGGCTACTACCCCGCGCGCGATGGCCGCGAGGATGCGCTCATCATGAAAAAGGACTTGTCGTGCTGAGCCGCGACGACGTCTTCGAGGAACTCGGCATCGGCCCGGTGTGGCGCCTGCGCGAGACGTCTGCCGCCTCACTGCTTTTGTCCCCGCAGAGCGGGGATACCACTTCCCGCTCCCCGCTCACCACCTGGGACCAATTGGCCGACGCCGTTGCTCATTGCACCGCCTGCAAACTACACGCCACCCGCACCCAGGGCGTGCTCGGCATCGGCGACCGCAACGCCGACTGGCTGATCATCGGCGAGGCGCCGGGGGCGGACGAAGACCGCCTGGGCGAACCCTTCGTTGGCCAGGCCGGCAAGTTGCTCGACGCCATGCTGGCGGCCATCGAGCTGAAACGCGGCAAAAATGTTTACATCGCCAACGTACTGAAATCGCGCCCGCCCGGCAACCGCAACCCCGAGCCCGATGAGGTGGCTGCCTGCCTGCCCTACCTGCTGGCGCAGATCGAGCTTATCCAGCCCAAGCTCATCCTCGCGCTCGGCCGCTTTGCCGCGCAAAGCCTGCTCGATACCGACGAGGCGATCGCCCGTTTGAGAGGCCGCGTGCACCAGTTCCAGAATGTGCCGCTGGTCGTGACGTATCACCCGGCCTATCTGCTGCGCAATCTGCCCGACAAGGCGCGCGCGTGGGAGGACCTGTGCCTGGCGCGGCGGACGATGCAAACCCTTATCTGAAATCCCATTCGATTCAACTGTCATGAAACTTCTACATTCCGCGCTGCGCTTCCGCGTGAACTACTTCTCCGACCTTGGCCGCCATCAGGTGGTGGTGTGGATGCCGGGCGATACACCGCCGGTCGACGCGCAGGTCGATGTCGGGCCGAAAGTCGAGCACGAGGTGCCGAACGAGGTGTTCCGTAGCGATATTGCGCCGCTCAAGCAGGGGCGCTTCTATCCTTCGCAACTGTTGCATACCGACGACGCGCCTGGCCCGATGTTTCGCGTGATGAAGCTCAACGGTGAACAATTCGTTGCCAATTTCAGCCATCCGCTGCAAGGCCGTATTTTCAGCATCGACAGCGGCAAGGCGGATGTTTCGACCGAGCCCGTCGGCAAGGTGGGACAGCTACTGGAATGGAGTGGCATGGAAACGCAGATGCAGACGCCGACCGATTTCGAGGCGTCGGATGCGTTTGCGCGCGACGACGAAACCCCGGATGCCGTGTTCTACGCCCAGCCGAGAAAAGTCACCCACGTCGATGCCGTGTGCGCGCGCCGCATCCAGGCGCTGTACCGTACCGTGCTGCCGGAAAATGCACGGGTGCTCGACCTGATGGCGGGCTGGCGTTCGCACCTGCCGGATACGGTGCAATCCGCCGTCGGCCTGGGGCTGAATGCCGAGGAACTGGCCGACAATCCGCAGCTTGCCGAACGCATCATGCACGATCTGAATGCCGATCCGAACTTGCCATTTCCCGACGCCAGCTTCGATGCCGTGGTGTGCACGGTGTCGTTCGAGTACCTGACACAGCCGCACAAGATCGTGGCCGAAGCCAGGCGGGTATTGAAGCCGGGCGGCATGTTCGTGGTGACGCTGTCGAACCGCTACTTCCCGCCCAAGGTCATCAAGCTGTGGACGCAGCTGCATCCGATGGAGCGCATGGCCTGGGTAGGCATGCTGATCAAGCAGGCCGGCTTCAAGAAGGTGGAAACTTATCTTGAACGCGGCTTGAAGCGACCCCGCGATGACCGGTATGCTGACCGCCTGACCGAATCCGACCCCCTCTTCGCCACCTGGGGCGTGGCACCCTGAACAAGGAACGCACAATGTTGAAATGGCTGATGGTGACTTTCATGGCGCTGGCGCTGTCTGGCTGCGGCTACAACACCTTGCAGACGACCGACGAAGATATCAAGGCGACCTGGGCTGAGGTGCTGAACCAGTATCAGCGCCGCGCCGATCTGGTGCCGAATCTGGTCAACGTGGTGAAGGGCTACGCCGCGCATGAAAAGGACGTGTTCACGGCAGTGACCGAGGCGCGCGCCCGCGTCGGTGCGATCCAGGCGACGCCGGAACTGGTGAACGACGAGGCCGCATTCCAGAAATTCATCGCTGCCCAGGGTGAATTGACCGGCGCGATTTCGCGTCTGCTGCTGGTGGCGGAGAACTATCCGCAACTCAAGGCAGACGGTCTGTTCCGCGACCTGCAGGCGCAGCTCGAAGGCACCGAGAATCGCATCACCGTCGCGCGCAACCGCTATATCGATGCGGTGAAAACCTACAACGTCACGGTGCGTTCCTTCCCGTCCAACCTCACCGCGATGCTGTTCGGTTACAAAACCAAGCCCAGCTTCACGGTGGAAAACGAGAAGGCCATTGCCACCCCGCCGAAAGTCGATTTCGGCGCACCCGCTCCGGCAGTGCCCGCGCCTGCCGCACCCGCAGCGCCAGCATCAAACGGTGATGCCTCCGGCAGTTTGTCGCACGGCTACTGATCCCGCTTGTTTCTCCTGAATATCCGGGCTCGGGTAGGGCTCGGTCTCTTTCTGCTGCTGTGCGCGCTGTCTGCCTGGGCTCAGGTGGCAGTGCCGGAGCTGTCGCGCCGCGTTACCGATCTGACCGCCACGCTCAGCGCCGAGCAGGTGGGCACGCTCGAAAGCAAGCTCGCGGCTTTCGAAAGCCAAAAGGGCAGCCAGATCGCGGTGCTGATCGTTCCCACCACCCAGCCCGAAGACATTGCGCAGTTCGGCATACGCGTGGCCGAGCAATGGAAGATCGGCCGCGAGAAAATCGATGACGGTGTGATCCTGATCGTCGCCAAGGACGACCGCAAACTACGACTTGAAGTGGGTTACGGGCTGGAAGGCCCGATTCCGGATGCCATCGCCAAGCGGGTCATTGCGGAAACCATCACGCCGTATTTGAAGGCGGGCGACTTTTATGGCGGCATCGATGCGGGGATGCAGCAGGTGATGCGGCTGATCGAAGGCGAGCCGCTACCGCCGCCACAACAGCAGAGCGCCGGCGGCGGAACCGGCGAAAACCTGCTCGTCATCATGGTGCTGGGCATTTTTCTGGGCAGCTTCTTGTCCTCCATGTTGGGGCGCGGCCTCGCGGGCAGTCTGGCGGGTTTGGGGGTAGCAGGCCTGGGATGGTTGACCTCCGGCGTTCTCCTGTCCTCCATGCTGGTTGGGGGCGTGGTGTTGGTCGCTGTATTGATCCTGGGAGGCATGGGGCGCGGCGGCGGGGGAGGCTGGTCCAGTGGCGGGGGATGGCCCGGCGGCGGTGGGCTGGGTGGAGGTGGTTCCTGGGGTGGCGGTGGGGGGGGATTCGGTGGTGGAGGCGCGTCGGGGTCATGGTGAACATCAAACGCTGGTTCAAGCATGTATTCATGCCGCCGTGGGCTTGGCGTCGTGCGTTTCTACAAGCGACGCTCGATGCGATCGAAGCCGCGATTCGCACCAGCGAAACCACCCATGGCGGCGAGATCCGCTTCGCCATCGAAAACAGCCTGGCAGCCTCCTGGTTGTGGCGCGGCATGCGCGGCCGCGAACGCGCGATCAGTGTGTTTTCCGAACTGCGCGTATGGGACACCGAGCACAATAGCGGCGTGCTGATTTACCTGCTGCTCGCCGACCACGATATCGAAATCGTGGCGGATCGCGGCATTGCAGCACGGGTGAGATCTGCTGCGTGGGAAACGGTGGCGCAGGCGATGGAAGCCGCGTTCAGGCAGGGTGATTTCGAGCGCGGCGCGCTCGAAGGCATCAGGCAGATCGATGCCTTGCTGGCGGCGCATTTTCCGCCGGGGGATTCGTTTCCTTCAGGGGATAATCCCGATGAACTGGCGAATCGGCCCGTGATCGTGAGGAGATGAAATGATCAGAGGGGTTGAAGGAGTTACTTAATAACAAGTTAACCTCGCTTCAATGGGCCGTCAGACATGATCTCTCGTCCCAACTGCTTGCTGACCGGACGTAGGGGGACCGCTGTCACGGTTGAGGTGATCCAGCACTGTCCTGTTTCCTGCAAGCCAATAGGTGGCCCGTCGAGTGATGGGCCGTTTTTTTTGGTTTGTGTCTGGCAGTTGATAGCCTACCAAAATTCAACCAGAGTGGCAGACAGATAGCCTCTCGGCTAATGTACGCATTCATGGCCAAGCTTCATGGGCAATTTCGTCTGAGCACCATGGGCCGGGTGCTCCGGATTCAGCGCAGTGGCCTGGAAGGCTGCGCCAAAGTCAGCCCGCAACTTGGCCGATGAGTCCCGTTGGAGAGCCTCAAACTGTCATTGAGAACAGTCACAGCATTTATGGAATCCTCCCTCCCCCGTAAGATTCATGTTGGAAAGTGCTGTTATTTAAGTGAGCGACAGTTTATGTATGTCGTTGTTTTTGTTGCTTTAATTTGATTAAAGCAGAAATATATGCCAAGCTCGTCCTATTGAAATATTGAGGGCGCAACCATGACATGCCGAATGAACGTACTCATTCTGTACTCCGCACAAGGCAGTTTCTTGGAGAGTTGGCAGGGGCCAAAGTGTCCGGAATACCAGAAGAAATTAGTGTGGAAGCTATCCTGCGACGCCATCGAGTGCCCGTCGTGTTGAGCCGTGAGGAGGTGAAGGCTGTCCTGGAGCAGATGACTGGGGTTACGCGCCTGATGGCGGAACTGATGTACGGGGCGGGGTTGAGGGTGTGCGAATGTGTGACGCTCCGCGTGAAGGACATCGACTTTTCCTCTGGAGCCCTCAACATCCTGGATTGCAAAGGCGGCACGTATCGCACGACTCTGCTGCCAATGCTTTTGCATGTGCCGCTGAACCAACACTTGCTGCGGATGGCTGAAAGCCATAAGCAGGACCTCTCTCAGGGTGCTGGGCTCGCTCCCATGCCAAGCGCGCTGGCCCGAAAATACTCATCTTCCTCATCCTCCTTCGGGTGGCAGTTCGTTTTTCCGTCCACTGTGCTGCGTCCTTGGGGCGAAGGCGGACGCCTGGCCCGCTGGCATATCTCGGATTCGACCATCCAGCGGGCGTTTCGTGACGCAAAGAACGGGGCTGGGATTCACAAACACGTCAGCGTCCATGCGCTCCGACTCTCGCACTTGCTGGCATCAGGGACGGACATCGTCTAGGTTTCAGTGCTGGCCGTGATCTTAATCACAATCCTGAGGCAGTAGTGTCCGGTTAAATTGAGCCGCACAGGCTGTGAAGCCACTATCGATGCGGGTTTTGAGCGATTCATGGGTGTCCACGATTTGAATTTCAATTTGCACATTTGCGATGCTTCCGGGTTTGATGAACCTGGAGTAAC
>JBGSZD010000335.1:0-3720 GCA_041750575.1 Thiobacillus sp.
TCCAGGTTCATCAAACCCGGAAGCATCGCAAATGTGCAAATTGAAATTCAAATCGTGGACACCCATGAATCGCTCAAAACCCGCATCGATAGTGGCTTCACAGCCTGTGCGGCTCAATTTAACCGGACACTACTGATTTTCAGTGTGGAGCAAAACGAACGCTTGTGCCGCCGCTGACATAGTACCTAGCAAGAATGGCAGGAGTATCTATGGGGTTGTCTATGACATTCCAGATTTCTTGCTCTTACGCGATACAGCAAATAAACACAAAAGAAATTCCTTGGATAAGATCGAAGGTGAAGGGACGAACTACATTCGTACAACTATCGATCTTGTTGGAATTGATGGATCAAAACTCAGCGCCATCACCTATGTTGTGAAAGATCGTAAAACCGCGCTTAAGACGTCGTTGACTTACGTGCAATACATTCTCGCTGGACTCAAAGAGCACAACATCCCTGACGAGTATTGCAAGTATGTTCAATCGCGAATCATTGAAAACAATAGCGATTTGGAACAAGAAATACTCGGAGACAATTAGCCTGATTGCTGTTGTATAGCATCGAAATAAAACTCGCCCCCAATTGTTCTGGGGCTTCATAGGGAAGCTGAAAAATCACAACCCTTACGCAATTATTCAGCCGTGGTATGGCCAACAAAGCGGTCGCGAGTGACCTTCACCAGAAGGAGAGACCATGACAATGCCTGAATGGGGTACGGCATTTTGTAGCTTGTGTGGCACCGAAACGGAAATCATCGATATCCTGAGCATGGCAAACCATGCAAGTGAGATAAGTCATATGAGAGTCGGCAGCACAATCTACAAAATGGACACAGGCAAGACAATGTCCGAGGAGGATGTTGAAGAATTCAAAGAAGCAAGAGACGCGCTTTATGAGAATTGCGCAAGTGCATATTTCAAGAGTATCCAAGACGTTTATGGAACTCTCACTGAGAGAACGCTTAACGAAGCTTTTATACAAGTAATGCGAGCAGAACCTGGTGTGATTAACTGGATCAACACATATCGGGCGATTAACGAAGCGACAAAGCAAGTTCTAATTAAGTGAGATACGCTGTAGTGTTACAGCATCGGAGTTAGGTCTTGCATTCAACAATAATCAGTTGGAAATATGCTGTCGCAATACCTGACCCACAAGACTGCATTAATTCGTTTGTCCGTCGCAACGATACCCATGTCTAACCAAGCGGAATCAAGAATGGACACCATGGAATTCAAACTGCGCGGGGAACACGTAGCACTCTGCGATGTACTTAAACTGACCGGCATCGCCGACAGCGGTGGGCAAGGCAAGCTCATGATCGCCAACGGGGAAGTGACCGTCGATGGCCAGCCCGAAAGCCGCAAGACCGCGAAAATACGGGCGAACCAGACGGTGCGGTGTCTCGGGCAGAGTGTGTTGGTTGTGGCGGGTTAGCGATCTAGCGCGGGGTCTTGCGCTCACATCGCTGTTCCGGATCGGCTTTATGCTGCCTTGAACGCAATCCTTTCGATATCGCGCAAATCCACGACTTGCCTGGCTTGCCATAGGTCGTGGCTATCCTGCATCGCGAGCCAGCTTTCGGGCGAACGGCCGAGCGCTTTGGATAAACGCAGCGCCATTTCAGGGCTGATGCCGCTACTGCCTTTCAGAATGCGATTCAGGGTCGAAGCGGCAACGCCGAGCCGGGACGAGAGTTCGCGGGCGCTCAGTTCGTTGGGTTCCAGATAAATTTGCTGGATGAATTCGCCGGGGTGCGGGGGGGTGTGCGTGGTCATCAGTGCCAGTTTCCATTTACCCATATCGACCACCGTCCGCGCTCTTCGCCTTTTAACGGATGGAGGCGGAAGCCCGGGATGTCCATATCGTCGATTGTCTGAGCTGTATCCAGCGCGACCAGTTGCATTCGCAGTCGTTTGGCGTGGGATGGCTGGACGCCTGCCTGGCTGCCGGATTCGAAAAACCGTTTCAAGCCCTTGTGTCGGAAGGAGACGATCATGCGATGTATTTTAGTGTGTTGCGCATCGCGCAACAAGGGCCAACTTGAACAGGCTTTTCAGCGTGCTACAGAAAGCAGAAGAAAAACCGGCCGGCGTCGAACTCCACCGCCAGCTGTGCGCCGCGATTCAGCGCATAGTCCCACGAGCCTTTGGTGGCGCAGCCTTCGTGGCATTCGCTGACCCCCGCCGGCGATTCGAGATCGCGTTCGCGGTCGTACCAGCTCAACAACATCGTTTCGTCTCCCAGTCGCTGCTGTGCAATGGCGGTCGCCAGTTTCAGCGCGGCGTTGAAGTCGATGCCGAGTTCGGCGGAATCCAGGCGAAGCGTTTTCATGGGGAGGTATCCGTCAGCGCCTTCAAGGCGTAGAGCATGTCCAGCGCAGCCTTCGGCGTAAGTGTGTCGGGATCGAGCTCGCGCAACTGGTCGAGTGCGGGGTGCGGCGGCGGGGCATCGTTGGGCAGATGCGCAACGAACAGGTCGCCCTGCGGGCCGGGCTGCAGTTGCGCATCTTCCAGTTCGCGCAGATGGCGGCGCGCGGCGTGAATCACCGGGCTGGGCACACCGGCCAGCCGCGCGACCTGGATGCCGTAGCTTTGCGAGGCCGGGCCTTCTTCCACCGCGTGCAGGAACACCAGGTCGGCGCCGTGTTCCTTGGCGTCGAGGTGGACGTTGGCGAGCTGCCTGAACTCCTGCGCCAGCTGGGTCAGCTCGAAATAATGGGTGGCGAACAGGGTGAACGCGCGGGTGGCGCTGACCAGATGTCGCGCCACGGCCCACGCCAGCGCGAGACCATCGAAGGTGGAGGTGCCGCGTCCGATTTCATCCAGTAATACCAGACTGCTGGCGCTGGCATTGTGCAGGATGTGCGCGGTCTCGGTCATCTCGACCATGAAGGTCGAACGGCCGCCCGCCAGATCATCCGATGCGCCGATGCGGGTGAAGATCTGGTCGACTTCGCCGATCCTGGCCGAACTGGCAGGCACCCACAGGCCGCAGCAGGCCATCAGCGTGATCAGCGCGACCTGCCGCATGTAGGTCGATTTGCCACCCATGTTGGGGCCGGTAATCAGCAGCATCTGGCGGGTGCGGCTGAGCGCGACGTCGTTGGGAATGAAGTGGTCGACCTGGGCCTCGACCACAGGATGGCGGCCGCCACGGATGACGATGCCGGGTTCGTCGGCGTAGTCCGGCGCACATAGTTTGAGGGCAGCGGCGCGTTCGGCCTGGCTCGCCAGCACGTCGATCTCGGCCAGTGCAGCGGCAATCGAAAGCAGATCCGGCACATGCGGCGTCAGCGTGTCCAGCAACGCATCGAATAGCAGCTTCTCGCGTGCCAGCGCGCGATCCCGCGCCGACAGCGCCTTGTCCTCGAAGGCCTTGAGTTCCGGCGTGATGTAGCGCTCGGCGTTCTTCAGCGTCTGGCGGCGGCGATAGTCGTCGGGCACAGGCGTCTTGTCCGCCTGTGCGCGGCTGACTTCGATGTAGAAGCCGTGCACCTTGTTGTACTCGACCTTGAGATTGCCGATGCCGGAACGCGCGCGTTCGCGGGTTTCCAGTTCCAGCAGAAACGAACCGGCGTCGCGCGTCAGCGCTCGCAGTTCGTCGAGATCGGCGTCGTAGCCGTCGGCGATGACGCCGCCTTCGCGCAGCACGCTGGCAGGCTCAGGCTGGACAGCGCGCGCCAGCAGGTCGTGTAGATCAGGGCGGGCGGCGAGGG
>JBGSZD010000336.1:0-2350 GCA_041750575.1 Thiobacillus sp.
GCCGTCGCCGCCGAGGAATTTCGTCTGCATGCCGAGTTGCTTCATCTGCTTGATCATCGGCGCCGCCTGCGGATCCATGCCGCCGAAGAAAATCAGATCAGGCGCCTTGCCCTTGATCGAGGTGAGGATCGCCATGAAGTCGGTCGAGCGGTCGGACGTGTATTCGCGCGCCACCACTTCGCCGCCCGCGGCCTTGGCCGCCTTCTCCACTTCGTCGGCCAGGCCCTGACCGTAGGCGGTTCGGTCGTCGATGATGGCAATTTTCTTCGCACCCAGCTTGGTCACCGCGAAGTTTCCCAGCACGCTGCCCTGCTGCGCATCGTTGGTCATCACGCGATACGCCGTCTTGAAGCCGGATGCCGTGTAGGCCACTGCGGTGGCCGAAGGGGAAATCTGCGGAATGCCGTTGTCAGAATAGATCTTGGAGGCCGGTATCGTGGCACCCGAATTGAGGTGGCCGATCATGCCCACCACGCCTTCGTCGACCAGCTTCTGCGCCACGGTGGTGGCGGTTTTGGGGTCGGCTGCGTCGTCTTCGCTCTTCATTTCGAGCACGACTTTCTTGCCGCCCAGCGTGAGGCCCGCGGCGTTGATCTCGTCCAGCGCCAGACGGGCACCGTTTTCGTTGTCTTTGCCCAGATGCGCCTGCGGCCCGGTGAGTGGGGAAACCTGGCCGATCAGCACAAGCTGGCTGTCGCCAGCCTGCTGCGGCTTGTCGCCGCATCCCGCGGCAAACGCCGCTACTGCAATTACTGCCCAACGTAGAGTGTGGCCCGTCATCTCGGTCTTCCCTGGCAATCAAACTTAAACGCGGAATTTATACCACAGGCGGCCGTGCCCGGCTTTCCGAAGGGCCATAAAACATAAGGCCGACACGAGGTCGGCCTTATGCATGCCAAGAGCGATCGAATTACTTCAGGCTCAGCACCCAGTCGATGATCTTGCTCGAATCTTCCGGCTTGACCTGCGGGTTCGGCGGCATGGGAATCTGGCCCCACACGCCTTTGCCGCCGGTTTTCACCTTGGCGACCAGCATGTCATGTGCAGCCTTGTCGCCAGCATATTTCTTGGCGATGTCCTTGAAGGCAGGGCCGACAATCTTTTTATCCACGCCGTGGCAGGACATGCAGGCATTCTTCTGGGCCAGCGCCTGGTCGGCGGAGGCTGCGCCGGCCATCATCAGCAGTGCAGCAGACGCTGCTGTCATCATCAATGTTTTCATCATTTCACAGTCTCCGTGGGGTCAGGGTTCTCGCGCATACATCATCGCGCTTGCAATATTAAGCAAAAACATTCCCCGCGCAAGGCGGGGAGGTGGTCATTTGCTACCAATACCACGTAAAACTTTGTTATTCCCGCTCGATCAGCTCGCGATAGGCATGCCAGCTGGCATGCCCCAGCCAGGGGAAAATCACGGCCATGGCAATGAAATCGGTCGCCATGCCAATGGCAATGAGGCCGGCGATCAACACCCCCCACAGCAGCATGGCCGGGAAATTGAGCTTGGTCGCCATGAAACTGGTCACCAGTGCGGTAGCGAAATCCACCTTGCGGTGCAGCAGCATGGGTAGCGACACCACCGACAGGCTGAATACCATCAGCGCCAGCACGCCGCCGAACGCCAAATAGGCCAGCACGAAATTGGTATGCTGCGTGACGGCGTCCCAAGTCAGCAGATCGGCGAGGCTGCCGATGCCCGATCCGTTGAGAAACAGGCCGACCAGAATCGCGGAGATACGCTCCCACACCGACAGCACGAACACCAGCATCAGGGCGAACAGCCCCAGCGAAGCCGGATTGGCGCGCCAAGACAGCAGGGGCGTAAACAGGCCAGGCAGCTTGTGGTGATGCTCCAGCCGGTGGCTCACGCAGTAAAACACGGTGGCCAGTACCGGCGCCACGAACAGGAATCCGGAAGTTACCGCCATTGCCAGGTGCGGCTTGTTCCAAGCGCCATGCACCAGTCCGTAGCCCAGCAACGCGAACGCAATGCCGTAGAACAGGCTCAGCGGCCAGGCCTTGGCCATGTCCCCGGCGCCGGCGCGCAGCCAATGGAAAGGTTGGTCGAGCGTGACGCTGCGGATCCCCGGCAAATTCATGCGCGCAGCCTGCGGGTGGAATACCGAGTGTTCTGTATGTGTGTTCATGCTGGCTCCTCGAAACAAACGGACTGTTTATTTGATAGCAGGCGCCTGCACGGGTTCCTAATAGCAAATGCTGATACAGGCTATGCCAGCACGGCGCCAAGGTCGGTTGCTGGCGGCTGACACGCCGTGCCGCTGCAAACCCAGGCGGTAGGCCGATCCGCTTCAGGCTTCGCCAGCGCAGCCGGGAGCGTCAGCCCGTTGGG
>JBGSZD010000337.1:0-3339 GCA_041750575.1 Thiobacillus sp.
TCCCCCGCAGTTGTATATCGCCGTGGCCGAGTTGCTGGCCTGGCTCTACCACCTCGAAGCCGCCGGTACGCCGGCCCTGCCCAACCCGAGCACTTGATCCATGCTTTCACCGATGCAAACCGACGAAACCCCAGACTCCGAACGCGAAGACCCACTGTCGCACTATGCTGTCCACTCGCGCAGCGAAATCCTGTTTCTGCTGCGTGCCATCCAGCAGCAGAAGGGGCTGGTGAACCTGGATATGCCGGGCAGCCGGCAGATCGTCGTCACCTCGGTCATCGCGGTCGACGAAGCGGCGAATGCGCTGATCCTCGACGTTGCGCGTGGCGACGCGCTCAACCGCGAACTGATGTCCGGCAAGGGCGCGGATTTCATCACCCAGTTGAACGGCGTATCGATCACCTTCGCCACCGGGCCGGTTACGCTGTGCGACTTCGAAAAACTGCCGGCGCTGCGCATTGCCTTGCCGAAATCGCTGATCCGCCTGCAGCGGCGCGAGCATTTCCGGGTGGCGCTGCCGATCGCCCGGCCGATCAAATGCATCGTGCCCGCACTCAGCGAAGACGAGCCGGAGCCGGTCACCGCGCACATCGTCGACATCGGCGGCGGCGGCGTCGCGCTGGCCGATCCCAGCGGTCGCCTCGGCAACGACGCCGGCAGGATTCTGGAGAATTGCAGGCTGCTGTTGCCCGAAATCGATCCTGTCACGGTGTCGCTTGAAATACGCAATTCGGCACAGATCAGACTGCTCAATGGTGCCTTCCAGACCCGACTAGGCTGCATGTTCGTCAACCTGCCCAAGGATGCGGCAGCCATGCTGCAACGTTTCGTGATGAACATCGAGCGCGAGCGCCGCAACAGCCTGTAAGCGCACCCACCACCCATTGATAAAAGAGAACCCGACATGATGCAAACCATGCAGCAGGAAATCGACGAACGCACCAAGCTCACCAGCTCCAACAAGCTGGAACTGCTGCTGTTCCGCCTGGGCAACGATCCCCTGCTCAATCGCACCGAGCTGTTCGGCATCAACGTATTCAAGGTGCGCGAAATCATTCCCATGCCGACCATCACCGCGGTCGCCGGATCGCCGCCCCACATGATGGGCGTGGTCGATCTGCGCGGCCAGATTCTGCCGGTGATCGACCTCGCCGGCTTTGCCGGCTGCAAGCCCGCCAGCGGCCTCAACATCCTGCTGATCACCGAATACGCCCGCAGCACCCAGGCCTTCGCTGTCGAATCGGTGGAAGACATCGTGCGTCTCGACTGGCGGCAGGTGCTGTCGGCCGAAGGCAATGCCACCGGCATGGTCACCAGCATCGCGCGACTGGATGGCGAGAACAGCGATCGTCTGGCGCAGGTGCTCGACGTCGAAACCATCCTGCGCCAGGTCTTGCCCTCGAACGAACTGGATGTCGACCCCGGGCGCATCGGGCCGAAAGTCCATATCAAGCCAGGCAGCATCATTCTCGCCGCCGACGACTCGCTGATCGCGCGCACCATGATCGAAGAAGGTCTCACCGCCATGGGCCTGCCCTACCAGATGTGCAAAACCGGGCAGGAAGCCTGGGATCAATTGCAAGCGATCGCCAGCAAGGCCCAGGCCGAAGGAAAATCGGCATCCGACAAGGTCGCGCTGGTGCTGACCGACCTGGAAATGCCCGAGATGGATGGCTTCACCCTCACCCGCAACGTCAAGCAGGACCCACGCTTCTCCACCATACCTGTGGTGATCCACTCCTCGCTGACCGGCTCGGCCAACGAAGCGCACGTGAAAAAAGTGGGCGCGGATGCCTACGTCGCGAAATTCGTCGCCGAGGACCTGGCCAATGCGCTGAGGCAGGCATTGCGCGCAGCCTGAGCGGCTGGCAGCAATGCATCAGTATCGAAATTTAAGAAAATTTCCATCTTGAAGCCCCGGTGGCGGGGCGCTCTGATTCAGACCGCCATGTTCATGATTTCCTGGTAGGCCGACACCAGCTTGTTGCGCACCTGGATGGTCTGCTGCAGGGCGATGCTGGATTTCTGCATGGAAATCATGGCATCCGACAGGCTGACCGAACTGTCGCCGGTGGCGAAGCGCTCGCTCAACTGCTGCGATTGCAGTTGAGCCTGGTTGACCTGGTCGAGCGAGGATTTCAGCGCGGTGGAAAAATCCACCGCACCGGCTGCCTTGGCAGTTTCGCCGGTTTTTGCCAGCACACCGGCGGGCGAAGCGGCCTGGGCGCCGGCCGCACGCAGTTGCGCGACCATCGCCTCGATCCGGCTGGTGTCAATTGCACCTATACTCATCGTGCCTCCTTGCACCCGTCTTCGGGCGGTTTTCCACGCTCGCACTTTAGCCCGCCGCCCGGCAACCCATTCGCCCGATAAAGGCGGAAAACCGGCTTCTATTCCCGCGATTGAAAATGCCGCCGCTGCCGATAATCCCATCACGAGTCCGCGCTCCGAGTGCGCGGCATGAACAGGCAACAGGGGCAAGACTATGGCAGGAGCAGGTGAAATCGTGGTTGCGGGCGGGATGATGGACTTCACCCGCACACCCAACGGGCGCAAGATCATGCTGATGCTTGGCGTGGCCGCGATCGTCGCGGCGATGACGGGCGTGTGGATGTGGGGACAGCAGCCGGACTACCGGGTGCTGTTCTCCAACTTCAGCGACCGCGACGGCGGCGCCATCGTCGCCGAGCTGGAAAAGATGAACAGCCCCTACAAATACGCCGATGGCGGCGGCGCCGTGCTGGTGCCGGCCGACCGTGTGCACGACGCCCGCCTGAAGCTGGCCTCGCAAGGGCTGCCCAAGGGCGGCAACGTCGGCTTCGAGCTGATGGAAAACCAGAAGCTCGGTTCCTCGCAATTCATCGAACAGATCAATTTCCAGCGCGCCATGGAAGGCGAACTGGCGCGCTCGATCGAATCCGTGTCGGCGGTGCAGGCTGCGCGTGTGCATCTGGCGATGCCCAAGGACTCGATCTTCGTCTCGGAGCAAAAACACCCCACCGCCTCGGTGCTGCTCAACCTGCACCCCGGCCGCACGCTCGATCCGCAGCAGGTCAGCGCCATCGTGCATCTGGTCGCCAGCAGCGTGCCCGAGCTGTCGCCCAAGAACGTGACCCTCGTCGACCAGAATGGCAACTTGCTCTCCGACACCAGCAAACCACTCATCAACGGCCTCGATCCCAGCCAGATGAAATACGTGCAGGAGCTGCAGCAGAACGTGGCCCGCCGCATCGAATCCATCATCAGCCCCATCGTCGGCGCGGAAAACGTGCGGGCCGAGGCCACCGCCGATGTCGATTTCTCGCGCAGCGAACAGGCGGTCGAATCCTACAAGCCGAA
>JBGSZD010000338.1:0-2231 GCA_041750575.1 Thiobacillus sp.
CACCGCCAACCCGGCGATGGACGCGCTCTTGGCCGAGGCACGGCTGGCGGCGCAAAGCGAAGCGTCGCTGCTGATTCAGGGCGAGTCGGGCACCGGCAAGGAATTGCTGGCGCGCGCGATTCACCGTGCCAGTCCGCGCCACGCCAAGCCGTTCGTCGCCATCAACTGCGGCGCGATCCCGGCCGAACTGCTCGAATCGGAACTGTTCGGTCACATGAAAGGCGCCTTCACCGGCGCGGCACGCGACCATCCCGGCCTGTTCCTCAGCGCGCAGGGCGGCACGGTATTCCTCGACGAGATCGGCGACATGCCCCCGCCCTTGCAGGTCAAGCTGCTGCGCGTACTGCAGGAGGGCGAGGTGCGGCCGGTCGGCGCGACAGAAACGCGCGCGGTGGATGCGCGCATCCTGTCGGCCACCCATCGCAATCTGGAAGAGGCGATTGTCAGCGGCGAGTTTCGCGAAGATCTGTATTACCGCCTGAACGTGGTCAATCTGGCACTACCGCCGCTGCGCGAACGGCGCGAGGACATCCCGCTGCTGGCGCGGCATTTCCTCACCGTGCTGACGGAAAAATATCGCCGCCGCATCCACGGCTTTGCCCCCGATGCGCTGGAAATGCTGGTGGCGGCCGACTGGCCGGGCAACATCCGTCAACTGCACAATGTTCTGGAGCAATGCTGCGCGCTGTGCACTACCTCGACCATTCCGTCCAGCCTGGTGGCGCGCGCCCTGCGCGACAAGCCGGCCGACATCCAGCCGCTGGCGGAAGCGCGTGCGACATTCGAGCGCGATTATCTCGTCACGCTCTTGAAGCTGACCCGCGGCCAGGTCAGCGAGGTGGCGCGGCTGGCTGGACGCAACCGCACCGAGGTGTACCGGTTGCTGGAACGCCACGGCCTCACCCCGGCCCTGTTCAAGGACCGCGACGAAACCGGCTTATGTCGGGCGCGGGCGACGCCTGCGCCTTGCCGGGCAGAGCCTGCTCGACAACCGGAGGGCTACGCGCCTGATTCAAAAGAACATTGCCTGGTTGGCACGTCCCCTGCAACAGCGAGGGTGTGCCCTCGTGTGCACATATCTACGCCAATAGGGGAACACCATGTTCGGATGGGCCATTACGTTTCTGATCGTCGCCATCGTCGCCGGCACATTCGGCTTTGCCGGTGTGGCCGGCACCACTGCGTGGATCGCCAAAGCCTTGTTTGTCGCCGGTTTGGTGGCGCTTTTGGTGCTGCTGGCAAAGGGCCGCCGCCCACCTACGGTTTGAACCCTTGTTTGTTTCGCGATTGGGGAGCCTGGCTCCCCTTTTTTGCGCCGTACAAGCGCAAAAAAGCCGGCTGTCGCCGACTGCGGACAAAAATCCCATGCAAAAACAAGTGCATGAAAATCGCTGCCCGAATCTGTCGCTGACAGGCGACGGATTGGTCCATTTGACGTTGCGTCTATTCCCCTTTGATGCCGTGCCAGGTCTGCATCTGATTGATTTAACTTGATAAATCAGACCTGGCACGGTCGTCGCTGTAGTCCCTGTCGAGTGCATCCGCATTCGCATCACTTAACCACTGGAGATAGATCGCTATGAACACTTTTGAGTTACGTATTCGCAATGTGGCGCTTGCCGGCCTGGTATGTGCCTTCGCCGCCGCGCAGGCGGTGGCCGCTTCGGCCGCGCCAGGTTTTAAGACCTACGATGCCAACGGCGACGGCATGATCACGATGGAGGAGTTTGTTTCCCTGGGCGGCAAGGAGCAGGCCTTCCTCGATGGCGACGCCAACAAAGACAGCAACCTGAGCAATGACGAGTTCGCCAAAATCACCGTCAGCAAGGAGCCGCAAGCCAAGCCTTATTGATCGCCGAATCGGATATCTGAATCGTGACTGGTCGGACGCGCCCACACCGCTGCCGGCCAGCCCGAATCGCAAAGGAGCCTTCTATGCGCAAGACCTCGCAACACCTCGAAGACGAACACATGCAGTTCTACGAATGGAGCGGTGCCGGTGCCGGGACGATCTGCGGCATCCCGGCAAGATCGAAACGCACCCACCCCTGGCATGCGTCATACAGCGTACTGGCATTGATGACCAGCCTGCTGGTCCTGAACGGCTGCAACAAGAACCCGGCAGAACAGGCGAGCGAACAAGTGGTTGAGGAACTGAAAAAGAAAGGTCCACTATATGAAGATGTCACTTCCAAACCCATGCCCGCAGAATCGCCGGAAGCGGCTGGGCA
>JBGSZD010000339.1:0-1678 GCA_041750575.1 Thiobacillus sp.
CTCGAAGCCGTGCGCCCGGCGCTGTGCGAGACCGGCCTCGGCGGTTCCGCCGCCGGTACCGGGCTCAATACCTCTCCGGACTATCCGGCACGGGCGGCGACCGAACTGGCCAAACTCACCGGCGAACCGATTCGCGTCGGCCAGTTGGTCGCGCAAATGCAGTCGATGAACGATCTGGCGCGACTGTCTGGCGAAATCCGCAACCTGGCGCTGGAACTCACGCGCATCTCCAACGACTTGCGCCTGCTCGCCTCCGGTCCCCGCACCGGCCTCGGCGAGATTCAACTGCCGCCTGTACAGCCGGGCTCGTCGATCATGCCCGGCAAGGTCAATCCGGTGATGTTCGAAATGCTGAACCAGGTCTGCTTCCAGGTGCTGGGGCAGGACGCCGCCGTGTCCTACATGGTGCAGGCTGGGCAGATGGAGCTGAACGTGATGATGCCGGCACTCGGCAGCGCACTGTTCGACGCCATGGACTGGCTGACCAACGCGATGAACGCCGCCACCGAAAAGAATCTCAAGGGCATCGTCGTCAACCGCGCGCGTTGCGCCTACTTCATCCACCAGAGCGTCGCCCTCGCCACCTTGCTCAACACCCAGATCGGCTACAACCAGGCCGCCGAAGTCGCCAAGGAATCGGAAAAGTCCGGCCGTCCGGTACGCGACATCGTCGCCGAGCGCGGGCTGATGAGCGCAGCCGACTTCGACACGCTGGTGCTCGCCGCCGCGCACGGAACAGGCAGCGGGGGCGGCGGCGGTTAAGGCCAATCTGGTAGATAATCCCGTCCCCTTCCCGACACCCTCACACCATGGCGATCCAGTGGTTCCCCGGTCACATGACCACCGCGCGCAAAAAGGCCGCGGAGACGATGGCGCAGATCGACGTGGTGGTCGAGGTACTCGACGCGCGCCTGCCGGAAGCGGGCAGCAATCCGATGATTCACGAGCTGCGCCATTTTCGCCAGCGGCCCTGCCTCAAGCTGTTGAACAAGGTGGACCTGGCCGACCCCGAGGCGACGCGCGCCTGGATCGACTATTACAACAGGCAGCCCGGTGTGATGGCGGTGGCGATTTCGGCCAAGAAGCCAGGCGATGTGGCGAAGCTGGCCGCGCTGGCGCAGAAACTGGCGCCGCATCGCAACGACCCGATCAAGCCGCTGCGACTGATGATCATGGGCATTCCCAACGTTGGCAAATCCACGCTGATGAACACCTGGGTGAAGCGCCGCGTAGCGGCGGTGGGCGACGAACCAGCGGTGACCAAATCGCAGCAGCGCATCAACCTCACGCCACTACTGTCTCTGGTCGACACGCCGGGGATGACCTGGCCGAAGATTGAACACGACGCCGACGGCTTCATGCTCGCGGCCAGCCACGCGATTGGTCGCAACGCGGTGATCGACGAAGAGGTGGCGGAGTTTCTGGCGGGCATTCTGCTGGAACGCTACCCGGCCTTGCTGAAGGCGCGTTATGGCTTCGCGCTCGACGGGCTGGACGCAACCGGCGTGCTGGAAGCGGTGGCAAAAAAACGTGGCTGCGTTCTGAAGGGGCGTGGCGGCGAACTCGATCTGGAAAAGGCCGCGATGATCCTGCTCACCGATTACCGCAGCGGCACGCTCGGCCGCATCAGCCTGGAAACGCCGGCCACGCGCGCAGCCATGCTGGCCTCAGGCCGCCG
>JBGSZD010000340.1:0-1639 GCA_041750575.1 Thiobacillus sp.
TCTCAGGGCGCGCACGTGGTCAGTTTCCGTCCCAAGTCGCAGCAGGAATCGGTGGTGTGGGTGTCCGACGCCGCCAAGTTCGCGGCGGGCAAATCCATCCGCGGCGGCGCGCCGGTGTGCTGGCCGTGGTTCGGGCCGCACGCCAGCGAAGCCTCGTTCCCTGCGCACGGTTTCGCCCGCACCGTGGACTGGCAGGTGACCGGTTCGCGCAAGCGCAACGACGCCAAAACCGAGATCACCCTGCAGCTCGTTGAAAACGAGCAGACGCGCGCGCAATGGCCGCATTCCACACGGCTGACGCTGACGGTGGTGGTGGGCGACAAGCTGGAAATGCAGTTGGCCACGACCAACACGGGCGCTGCACCGGTGCAGATCGGCGAAGCGCTGCACACCTATTTCCATATCAGCGACATCGGCACCGCCAAAGTTGCCGGCCTGGAAGGCGCGACCTTTCACGACAAGGTCGACAACTTCGCTACCAGGAAACAAAGTGGGGCGATTGGCTTTAACGGCGAAGTGGATCGCGTGTATGTGAACACGCCCGCCGACTGCGTGATCGAGGACGCAGGCCTGAAGCGCCGCATCCGCGTCGCCAAAACCGGCTCGCTGTCGACCATCGTGTGGACGCCGTGGACGGAAAAGGCCGACAAGATGGGCGACATGGGCAAAGGCAAATCCGGCAGCGGCTGGCGAGAAATGGTCTGCGTCGAGTCGGCCAATGCCATGGACAACGTCGTCACCGTGGCACCGGGCGAGACGCACACGATGGCGGTGACATACAGCGTCGAACCCCTGTAAACAAGGAGACACCATGCGCGTGATTCTGGTGGCCAATCCCAAGGGCGGCAGCGGCAAGAGCACGCTGTCGACCAATCTGGCCGGCTATCTGGCGTCCACCGGAAAACGGGTGGCGATCCTCGATCTCGACCGGCAGAAATCCGCCACCCACTGGCTGGCGATGCGCGACATGGCGCTGCCGGACATCGAGTTGATGCGCGAAGGGCAGAAGGAGGACAGCGACTGGCTGGTGATCGATTCCCCCGCCGGGCTGCACGGCAAGAACCTGGAGCGGGCGCTCAAACTGGCGCACAAGGTGGTGGTGCCGATCGCGCCTTCGCTGTTCGACATTCGCGCCAGCCAGGATTTTCTGGCGGCGCTGCATGCTGAAAAAGCGGTGCGCAAGGGCCATGCGTTTGTCGGGGTAGTCGGGATGCGGGTCGACCCGCGCACCCGCGCCGGGGTGACGCTGGAGCAGTTCATGGAGCAGCAGGATCTGCCGGTGCTGGCATTTCTGCGCAATACGCAAAACTACGTGAACGCTGCGTTCGAGGGCAAGAGCCTGTTCGATCTGCCACACCATGTCGCCGAGCGCGACGTGGAACAGTGGCAGAGTCTGATCGCCTGGCTGGATAGCTGATCGAGCCAGTCAGCACGCACGACTCAGTGCGTGGTCGGCTTCATCAAATTGACCACCTGCGGCTTGACCACGCTTTTGGTCGACGAGCACGAGCCATCGACCGACACGCCCAGCTGCTGCTCGGCTTCGTGCAGCAGATTGATCACATCCACGTAGAACTTGTCGTCCGCCATCATGCGCGCGGTGCGGCCGCCTTCGTTGGCCGCCAGCGCATCGGCGCCG
>JBGSZD010000341.1:0-2772 GCA_041750575.1 Thiobacillus sp.
GCAGCGCCGACCGCGCCAACCAGTCGCAGCGTCTCGCCGCGCTGCGCGACACGCTCGACCTGCCGACGCTCAACCGCATCGAATGCTTCGATATTTCCCACACCATGGGCGAAGCGACCGTCGCCTCCTGCGTGGTTTATGAAGGCGACGACCTGAAAAAGTCCGACTACCGGCGCTACAACATCAGTGGCATCACGCCTGGCGATGACTATGCCGCGATGCACGCTGCTCTGATCAAGCGCTTTCACAAAAGTGTGGAAGAAAACGGCGTGCTGCCCGACCTGCTGTTGATCGACGGCGGCAAGGGGCAGATTTCGATGGCGGTCGAGGCGATGACCGAACTCGGTCTGGGCGAAGTGCTATTGCTTGGCGTAGCCAAGGGCGAGGCGCGCAAGCCCGGTCTGGAAACCCTGATTTTTGCCGATGGCCGCGAATTGAGGCTAGCCAAGGATCACCCCGGCTTCCACCTGATCCAGCAAGTACGCGACGAAGCGCACCGCTTTGCCATCACAGGCCACCGCGCCAAACGTGGCAAGACGCGCCTGCAATCGACGCTGGAGGACATCCCCGGCATCGGCCCCAAACGCCGCAAACAGTTGCTCGAACACTTCGGCGGACTGCAGGGCGTGCGCGACGCCGGCGTCGACGCGCTTGCCACAGTCAACGGTATCAGCCGAGAATTGGCGGAAACCCTCTACAACGCCCTCCACTGATGCCCCTCAATCTCCCCAATCTGCTCACCTGGCTGCGCATCCTGTTCATTCCCCTGATGGCAGGCGTGTTCTATCTGCCCGACGGCTGGGTGACGCCCTACGAGGCCAACCTCCTGGCCGCGGCATTTTTTGGCGTGGCGGCGTTGACTGACTGGCTTGACGGCTACCTGGCCCGCGCGCTCGGCCAGACCTCGGCTTTCGGCGCTTTTCTCGATCCGGTCGCCGACAAGTTGATGGTCGCCGCTGCCCTGATCGTCCTGATCGACCTGGATCGCGTGGCGCCGCTGATCGGGCTCATCATCATCGGCCGCGAAATCACCATTTCCGCCCTGCGCGAGTGGATGGCCAAAGCCGGCAAATCGGCCAGCGTCGCCGTATCCTTCGTCGGCAAACTGAAAACCACGGCGCAGATGATCGCCATCGTGCTACTGCTGTATTTCACCCCCTTCGCCGGGCTTCCCATCGCCGCCATCGGCGAGGGGCTGATCTGGATCGCCGCACTGCTCACGCTCGTATCGATGGTGTACTACCTTATGATGGCGGCGCGCGCGCTGCAAAACTCCCCGTGAGGTGTTGACAGGAAAAAACGGAATCTTCATAATGCGCAGCCTTCAACGCGGGAATAGCTCAGCTGGTAGAGCGCAACCTTGCCAAGGTTGAGGTCGGGAGTTCGAACCTCCTTTCCCGCTCCAGCATTCCGGGGAAAACAGAAGGCTTAGTCCGGACGTTTTCCCCTTTTCACTTAAGAAGTACGCGGCGCGATAGCAAAGCGGTTATGCACCGGATTGCAAATCCGTGTAGGTCGGTTCGACTCCGGCTCGCGCCTCCAGATTCAAGGTCTCACACACGGCCGACTGTCCGCCTCGCCCGGATGGTGAAATTGGTAGACACAAGGGACTTAAAATCCCTCGCCAGCGATGGCGTACCGGTTCGATTCCGGTTCCGGGCACCATCAAACCCCTTCTTTCCTCTTTAGAATCAATGGCATGAGTTGCATACGGGGCACGCTGCGTGGTACTTTCGTGGTACTTCGTCCATGCACTTCCGCCTCGGCTCGCATCTGTTCGTGAAAATCAAATACGTCTTCCCGCGTGGGGGCACCTGCTACTGGCAGCGCAAGCCCCCGCAGGATTTGGCTGGCCGTTTCCCTGCTCGGGGGCCACTCAAGGCCAACCTCAACACCTGCGACCCTGCCGTCATAGCGCGCAAGGTTGCCCAGCTCAATCGTGAATTCGAGACGCTGTGCGAAGCCATGCGCCGCGACCCCGCGATGACGCCCACGCCACCCCGCAAGGAGGCCGAAAAGCTGCTGCGGTCTCACGGCTTGCCACCCTCCGGGCGTGGTGCCGATGAGATGGCCGCGTCCCTCTTCTTCGACAAGCTGAACGAGAAACGCGAAGCCTACGCGCTCGCATCCGAAGACCCCGAAGAGGCATACCGCGAGGCGCCACTGGTGGACTTCCTCAGTCCCCCCGAAGTGGAAGCGGTGCGGCTGCTGAACAGTGAAGATGCTTTCCTCCTGTCCGATGTGTGCGAGTTGTACCTGAAGGAACACCGGAAGAGCGGGCGTGCCAACTTCGCTAAGCTGGAGGGGGACTGCCGCCGCGTCTTCAACAACCTGACCGCGCTACTCGGTGACAAGCCATTCGGTGAGACCACGCGGGACGATATGAAACGCTACCGCGACAACAGGCTGGCGCACGGCAACAAGGCCGCCTCCGTCCGTCGCTCCGTAAACGTGTTGCGCGCTGCGTTCCAGTTCGCTATCCACGACAAGGCACTGACCCTGCCCAACGTGTGCAACGGCCTGACGATTCGTGGGGAAGAAGACGACACCGAACCGCGCCGCCCATTCAGTCCCCCCGAGTTGAACACGCTGCGCCGGTTATGCCGTGAGGCCGACGACTTCCGGCGCTGGATATTCAGTAGTGTCCGGTTAAATTGAGCCGCACAGGCTGTGAAGCCACTATCGATGCGGGTTTTGAGCGATTCATGGGTGTCCACGATTTGAATTTCAATTTGCACATTTGCGATGCTTCCGGGTTTGATGAACCTGGAG
>JBGSZD010000342.1:0-4268 GCA_041750575.1 Thiobacillus sp.
GCATGGCGTATCACCTGCTGCAGCGCGACCGGCGCGGCGCCGAGGCGCTGGCGGGCGCGCTCAATCATGCGCTGACGCACCTGCACCATTGCCGGCTGTGCAACAATTTCTCCGAAGCCGAAGTGTGCGAGGTCTGCGTCAGTCCGCGTCGCGACAAGCGCCAACTGGCGGTGGTCGAAATGCCGGCCGACTTCAACATGATGGAAGCCACGCAGAGCTACAGCGGCCTGTATTTCGTGCTGATGGGGCGGCTGAGTCCGCTCGACGGCATCGGCCCGCGGGAAATTCATCTCGACCGGCTGATCAATCGCGCGCTTGACGGCGTGGTCGAGGAGGTAATTCTGGCGACCAACTTCACCCCGGAAGGCGAAGCCACCGCGCATACCATCGGCGAACTGCTGAAGGCACGCGGTCTGAAAGTCAGCCGGCTGGCGCGCGGGGTGCCGGTAGGCGGCGAACTGGAATATGTCGACAGCGGTACCCTGGCGCAAGCCGTTCGCGATCGGCGAGCTGTTTAATGCAGCGCCACGGATGAACCGTTCAACTCAAGTAAACAACCCATATCGGATGACACGATGGAACTGACCGCACTGACTGCCCTCTCTCCCCTCGATGGCCGCTACGGCAGCAAGACCGAGCCGCTGCGCGACTTCTTCAGCGAGTACGCGCTGATCAAATACCGCGTCATCGTCGAGATCGAATGGCTGAAGGCGCTGGCGGCCGAACCTGCCATCGCCGAGGTGCCGGCGTTTTCCGCAGCAGCGATTGCGTTGCTCGACGGCATCGCCGACCAGTTTTCCGTGGCCGATGCCGAACGCGTCAAAACCATCGAGGCGACCACCAATCACGACGTGAAAGCGGTGGAGTACTTCCTCAAGGAAAAGACGAAGGCCAGTGCCGAAATCGCCGCTGTCTCGGAATTCATCCACTTCGCCTGCACCTCGGAAGACATCAACAACCTGTCGCATGCCCTGATGCTCAAAGGCGCACGCGATGCCGTGCTGCTGCCCGCGCTGGAAAAACTCATCGCGCGCCTGAGCGATATGGCGCATGAATTCGCCGAGCTGCCGATGCTGTCGCGCACCCACGGCCAGCCGGCGTCGCCCACCACGGTCGGCAAGGAGCTCGCCAACGTCGTGTATCGCCTGCGTCGAGCCTGGGACGCCATTGGCGCGGCCGAGCTGATGGGCAAGGTCAACGGCGCGGTCGGCAATTACAATGCGCATCTGTCGGCCTACCCCGAACTCGATTGGGAAAATTTCGCGCGCGAATTCGTGATGCATCTCGGGCTCACCTTTAACCCTTACACCGTGCAGATTGAACCGCACGACGCCATGGCCGAGCTGTTCGATGCCATCGCGCGCACCAACACCATCCTCATCGATTTCAACCGCGACGTCTGGGGCTATATCTCGCTGGGTTACTTCAAGCAGAAGGTGAAGGCGGGCGAGGTCGGTTCGAGCACCATGCCACACAAGGTCAACCCGATCGATTTCGAAAACAGCGAAGGCAACCTCGGCATCGCCAACGCCGTGCTGCGCCATCTTGCGGAAAAGCTGCCGATCTCGCGCTGGCAGCGCGACCTCACCGATTCCACCGTACTGCGCAACATGGGTGTGGGCTTCGGTTATAGCCTGCTGGCCTACGAATCCTGCCTGCGCGGCTTGGGTAAACTCGAAGCCAACCCGGCGGTGCTGGCAGCCGATCTCGACGCCAACTGGGAGGTGCTGGCCGAGCCGATCCAGACCGTGATGCGCCGCTACGGCGTGGCCAATCCCTACGAGCAGTTGAAAGAGCTGACGCGCGGCAAAGGCGGCATGACGCGTGAGACGCTGCACACCTTCATCGACGGCCTGACGATTCCCGATGTCGAAAAAGCACGATTGAAAGTGATGACGCCAGCGACTTACACCGGCATGGCAGCCGAGCTGGCCAGGCAGATTTGAGCGGAATCGTCATGTCCGAACACGCGCTCGATGTCGGCCTTGCCGACTTCAACCAGAATGTTCTCGAAGAATCCAAACATCGACCGGTAGTGGTCGATTTCTGGGCGCCGTGGTGCGGCCCCTGCAAATCGCTGAAGCCCATCCTGGAAAAGCTCGCAGCGGAATACGGCGGCAAATTTCTGCTTGCCAAGATCAATTCAGACGACAACCAGGAACTCGCCACGCGCTATGGTGTGCGCGGCATTCCCAGCGTCAAGGCGTTCATTGATGGCGAACCAGTCGACGAGTTTTCCGGCGCGCTGCCGGAAGGCGAGGTGCGCGCCTTTCTCGATCGCCTGATTCCCAGCCCTGCCGACGAACTGCGCATGCAGGCGGCCGATGCGCGTATGTCAGGCGATATGTCGGCAGCATTGAAACTGCTGGCCGAAGCCTCGAAGCTCGATCCCAACCATATCGGTGTGCGACTCGACGCGGCGGAAATCATGCTTGACCTGAACGAGGCCGACGAAGCCACACGTCTGATCGGCAGTGTGCCGGACGATGCCGATCCGCGTGTGCCCGCTTTGAAGGCGCGTTTGCAATTCATAGGCGCATCAGGTGAAGACGAGGCAGGGTTGCGCGCACGCGTGGCGGCGAACGAGAACGATCTGGATGCGCGGCTGAAGCTCGCCAATCTGCTGGTCGCCGCAGGACAGTACGAAGGCGGCATGGAACAGCTGCTGGAAATCGTGCGCCGCGACCGCGCCTTCAACGACGACATCGGTCGCAAAACGCTGCTGTCGGTATTCAACCTGCTAGGCGGCGGCGGCGAGCTGGTGAGTCGCTACCGGCGCCTGCTGGCGAGCGCGCTGAACTGATTTACTCGCCGGCGTAGATCGCCGCCGAGGCGATTTCCGCGTCACTGAGTTTCACCACGGCCTGCATCATCGGTGCGGCCGTTTCGCCCTGAATCTTGCCTGCGCGATAGTCGAGCAGTTTCTGCTGCATGACGGTTGGTGACAGGCCGCGCAGCGGCGGGTTTTTCTCCACGCCCTGGCCGAGATCGCCGTGGCAGCTTGCGCAGTGTGCGGTGTACACGTCAAGGCCGTAGGGTTGCGCTTCGGGCGGCAGGGCAGCGAGCACGTCGACCGGATTGGGCAGCGCGTTCGCGGCATCGGGCGTCGCCGGAGCGGCGGATTGATTGCCGTCGCCGCAGGCGGCAAGGAGGACGCAAATGATCACGCTGGAAAGGCGGGGCAATGCGTGCATGACAACCTCTGGATTCGAATGAAAAAAGCGGCAAGGCCTGCCGCCAGGTTGTCATTATTTTGTCATATTCAGGGCTTGAGGGCCTGGTTGGAATAATAGTTATCAGGCTATTGCCTGATAACGCACCTCGATGATTTCCACCTCGCGTCGCCCGTCTGGCGTCTGCACGCTAACAGTGTCGCCTTCGCGCGCTTTCAGCAGCGCGCGCGCCATCGGCGAAATCCACGCGATGCGGCCGCGTCCGGCGTCGGCCTCGTCCAGGCCGACGATGGCGTAGGTGGATTCGCTGCCATCATGGTTCGCGACGGTGACGGTGGCGCCGAAGAACACCTGGTCGGTGTCCTCGCGCGTGGCCGGGTCGACGACCTCGGCGTGTTCCAGCCGCTTGGACAAAAAGCGGATGCGGCGGTCGACCTCGCGCAGGCGTTTCTTGCCGTAGATGTAGTCGCCGTTTTCCGAGCGGTCGCCGTTGCTCGCCGCCCAGGAAATCGTCTCCACCAGTTTCGGCCGCTCGACTTTCCACAACTGGTTGAATTCGGCGTCGAGCTGCGCGTAGCCGGCGGGCGTCATGTAGTTCTTCGATCCTGCGGGCAAGGCGGGCGCGCCGAGGTCGTCTTCCTCGTCGTCCGCCGCGTCGGATTCCTTGACGAAGGCTTTATTCATTCTGGATAAAGCCTCATTTGGGCAGGCGCTTTGTTCATCGGCCCAACAGCCAGGCAATCAGCGAAAGCAGCAGCGAACTGAGAATCACGCTAGTGAATGGGAAGTAGAATACGCCCCGCTTGTGCTTGAATTGCACGTCGCCGGGCAGCCGGCCTAGCCCCAGGCGCTTGAGCCAGGGGCTGAGCAGGCCCAATACCAACAACGCCAGAGCGAGTGTCACCAGCCATTTCATCATGAAGGGATTCTAGCCGATGCCTCACCAGGAAACGCCGACTTTCTCCAGGTCGGACCCCGCGGAAGAGTCTAGGGACGCCCCGCTGCCGCCGCAATTCGAGCGCACCCGGATTCTGCTCGACGCCGCCGAGCAAGCGCGCCTTGCGCGTTCGCACGTGCTGGTGGCGGGGCTGGGCG